>DAINCG010000053.1:14715-15619 GCA_036732525.1 Pseudomonadota bacterium
AGGACTGGGAGGGCACAGGCCGCTGGCAGACCTCGATCCGCCGGCTCGCCGAGGACGTCGCGCCCAAGTTGGCGCAGCACCTGAATACGCTGCCCCGGGCCGCCGAATGACCGACGCCGTTTGGCGCTTTGCCGAACACGCCGCGACGACGCCCCTGTCGGCGATCCCGCCGGCCGCGTTTGGGGCCGCCAAGACGTTCCTGCTCGACAGCATCGGCGTTGGGATCGTCGGCGGCGCGGCGCCCTGGGTCGACGAACTGATCGCCGCGGAGCAGGCCCTGTCCGCGTCGCCCGCCGGCGGCGGCGCGCGCGTCTTCGGCAGCGGCCTTCGGCTCGCGGCGCCGGGCGCGGCGATGGTCAACGCCTTCCAGATGCACAATTCGGAGTTCGACTGCGTCCACGAAGCCGCCGTCGTGCATGCGATGACCGTCATCCTGGGCGCGACGGCGGCCCATGCGGACGCTCATGGCGGCGTCAGCGGCCAGGATCTGCTGGCGGCGATCGTCGTCGGCGTGGATATCGCGGCCGGCTTGGGCGTCGCCTCGAAAGCGACGATGAAGTTTTTCCGCCCGGCGACCGCCGGCGGCCTCGGCGCCGCGGCGGCGCTCGCCCGGCTGCGCGGCCTCGACACGGCGGGAACGGTCGCCGCGATGAGCGCGGCCTTGGGCCAGCTCGGCGGCACGATGCAGGCGCACACCGAGGGCGCGGCCCTGCTGCCGATGCAGATGGGCTTCAACGCCCGGAACGCGCTCCTCGCCGTCGAACTCGCCGCGCGTGGCGTCGAGGCGCCGATCAACGTGCTCGAAGGCCCGTATGGCTATTTCGCCAATTTCGAGGGCGCCCACGACGCGGCCGCCGTCACAGCGTCGCTCGGAAAGGTCTGGCGCGCCCAGGAGCTTGCGCAC
>DAINCG010000054.1:0-6441 GCA_036732525.1 Pseudomonadota bacterium
GAGGCCGAGGAACGCTTCGGCCTCCGCCGAATCCGGCCGGGCCGCCACGATCGGCGCGCCGGCGTCGCCCTGCTCCCGGATGCCGAGCGTCAGCGGAATCTCCGCCAGACACGGCACGCCGAGCGCCTCCGCCTCCGCGCGCGCGCCGCCGTGGCCGAACGGGTGGGCGGCATGCCCGCAATTGGGGCAGATGTAGACGCTCATGTTCTCGACGACGCCGAGCACCGGCACATTGACCTTTTCGAACATCGCGGCGCCGCGCCGGGCGTCCAGGAGCGCGATATCCTGCGGCGTCGAGACGATGATCGCGCCGGTCAGCGGCACGCGCTGGGCGACGGTCAGCTGCGCGTCGCCGGTGCCGGGCGGCATGTCGAGCACCAGCACGTCCATCGGCTCCGTGGGCGAGGCCCAGGCGACATCGTGCAGCATCTGCTGCAGCGCGCTCATGACCATTGGGCCGCGCCAGATCATCGGCGTACGCTCATCGACGAGGAGGCCGATCGACATGAACTTGACGCCATGCGCCTCAAGCGGAATCAGCTTCTTGCCGTCCGGGCTGTCCGGCCGATCGGAACGTCCGAGCATGCGCGGCATCGACGGACCGTAGATGTCCGCATCCAGCAGGCCGACGCGAAGTCCGCGCCGCGCCATGGCCGTCGCCAGATTGGCCGCGACCGTCGACTTGCCGACGCCGCCCTTGCCGGACGCGACCGCGACGATCGCCGCGACGCCCGGAATGGCGCCGCTGTCGGCGCCGGGACGCGGCCCGCCGCCGCCGGGCGCCGGGCCGGCGGACGGACCGGCCGACGGCTTCGGCTTGCTTTCGGCGGTCAGGACGACCGTCGCGGAGAGCACGCCCGGCACGCCCCGGATCGCCGCTTCCGCCGCCTTCCGCACCCTCTCCATCGCCTTGGCCCGCGCCGGATCGACCTCCAGCGCGACCTGCACCGACCCGCCCTTGACCGCAACGCCGCCGACCAGGCCTTGGGCGACGATGTCGCCGCCCTGAAACTCGACCGCAGCCAGCGCCGCGCGAACGGCCGCCTCCGTCACTTCCGCCATACCTGCCTCTTCAGCCTGAAAGCCTTGAACGCCATAGTTAAGGCCTACATATGACCTGCATGCGCCCGGGTCCACCTGGCCGCGATTGGCATTGGCCGCCCGGCCGGGCTAAAAGCGCGTGGCGCGAGAAAATTCGATACAGGACGAGAGGCGGCGGATGCCCTGGCATAATCAAGGCGGACCCTGGGGCGGCGGCTCTAACAACAACGGCGGCGGCGGCGGCCCATGGGGCGGCGGCGGACCGTGGAGCGGCGGCGGCCAGCGCGGCGGCCAGGGCGGCGGCGGTCGCGGCGGCGGCGGCGGCGGTCGCGGCCCCCAACCGCCCGACTTCGACGAATTGATCCGCAAGAGCCAGGACCGCCTGCGCCGCATGGCCCCGCGGGGCGGCGACAAGTTCCTGATCGCCGCGTTGATTGTGCTCGGCATCGGCGCGTGGCTGTTCAGCGGCGTCTACCGGGTCGAAGCCGACGAGCAGGGCGCCGTCACCCGGTTCGGCAAGTTCGTCCGCCTCGAGACGCCGGGCCTGCAGTTCCACCTGCCTTATCCGATCGAAAGCGTGCAGACGCCCAAGGTCACCCGCGTCAATCGGATCGAGATCGGCGTCGCCGCCTCCGCGCGCGAGGAATCGGCGATGCTGACCGGCGACAGCAAGATCGTCGAACTAGCCTTTGCCGTCTTCTGGCAGATCAACAACGCCGGCGACTATCTGTTCCAGATCCGCACGCCGGAGCAGACCGTCGCGGCGGCCGCGGAGTCGGTGATGCGCGACATCGTCGGCCGTAGCACGATCGACTTCGTCCTGACCGAAGGCCGCGAGGAGATCGCCGACCAGGCGCTGACCAATCTGCAAACGCTGCTCGACGAGTATCGCGCCGGCATCACGATCACCAACATCCAGCTGCTACGGGCCGACCCGCCGGCGCAGGTGATCGACGCCTTCCGCGACGTCCAGCGTGCGGCCGCGGACAAGGACCGCTTCCAGAAGCAGGCCGAAGGCTACATGCGCGACGTCGTGCCGAGAGCGCGCGGCGAGGCGGCCAAGCTGGTCGAGGAGGCGGAGGCCTATAAGCGCGAAGTCACCGCGCGCGCATCGGGCGACGCCAACCGCTTCGATAATGTCTACAACTCGTTTCGCGCGTCCAAGGACGTGACGCAGAAACGCATCTACCTCGAGACGATGGAAGAAGTCCTGCGCAACGCCAACAAAGTGATCGTCGACGGCGAAGGCGGCGCGGGCGGCACCGGGGTCGTTCCCTATCTGCCGCTGCCAGAAATCCAGAAACGGCGGGCCACGACTGACAATCAGACCCAGGGAGGTTCGCAATGAGTCGTTCGATCCTGACCGGCGTCATTGCCGCGGTCGTCATCGTCGGCGGCCTGTTGCTGCTGTCGACGTCCGCCTTCACCGTCCACCAGACTCAGCAGGCGATCGTCTTCCAGTTCGGCGATCCGAGGGCCGTGATCCAGGAACCGGGCCTGCACTGGAAGCTGCCCTGGCAGTCGGTGCGCTATGTCGAGGCGCGCGTGCTCGACCTCGACCCCGAAGCCGAGGAAATCGTCGACAAGGACAAGAACCGTCTCATCGTCGATGTGATCTCGCGTTACCGGATCGATAATCCGCTGCTGTTCGTCCAGTCGTTCGGGTCGGAAGCCGTGGCGCAGCCCCGCCTCACGCAGATCGTCATCAAGGCGATGCGCGACACCTTCGCCGAGGAAACCTTGAACGCCGTCCTGTCCGACCAGCGCGCCGCCATAATGCTGCGGATTCAGCAGTTGGCGAACGCCGCCGCGAACCGGTTCGGCATCAACTTCGTCGATCTGCGCGTGCGCCGCGCCGACCTGCCGCAGGTGAATGCGGAGGCGATCTACCAGAGCATGCAGGCCGAGCGCGAACGCGACGCCCGCCAGCTGCGCGCCGAAGGTCAGGAAGCGGCGGCGGTCATTCGCGCCGGGGCCGATCGCGAACGCGTCGAGCTGGTCGCCAAGGCGCAGCAGCGCGCCCAGGAACTGCGCGGCGAAGGCGACGCGGAGGCGATCCGCATCTACGCCGACGCGTTCGGCAAGGACCCGGAGTTCTTCGCGTTCTACCGATCCATGGAAGCCTACCGGAATGCGCTCGGCGGCGAAGGCACGACGTTCGCTCTCGCCCAACAGCGACTTCTTCCGCTTCTTCGAGAGCCTGCAGGGTGCGCCGGAACGCTGACGGCGGCGCGCGCCTGACGGCACGGGGATGACGGATTTTCTGACCGCGATCGGCCTGGCGCTGGCGATTGAGGGCGCGCTCTACGCGCTGTTCCCGAACGCCATGCGCCGCTTCATGGCGCGGGCGCTGGCCGAACCGGCGGAGAGCATCCGCATCGGCGCTCTCATAATGGGCGCGATCGGCGTCGCGATCGTCTGGCTCGCGCGTTCGTGACGACGAGAGTGGACGCCTGCAGGACGACGCCTTGGCGCGTTCGGCCTATGATATAAATGACCTGATCGTCAGCCGAATCTTCAGGAAGGACGACCTTGACCGTGCGGACCTTCAAGCTCCTCCAGGCCGTCGCCGTCGCGGCCATGCTCAGCCTGGGCGCCATCGCCGCCGCGCCGGCGGATGCTCGCCAACCCGGCGAGAGCTTCGCCGACCTCGCGGCCGCGTCCCTGCCCGCCGTGGTCAACATCTCGACCACCCAGACCTTCACGCCGTCGGACCACCCGGAGTTGCCGCCCGGCACGCCGTTTGAGGACTTCTTCAAGGAATTCTTCGAGAAGAACCGCGAAGGCCAGCGTCCGCGCCAATCGAGCTCTCTCGGTTCGGGTTTCGTCATCGATCCGTCGGGCGTCGTTGTCACGAACAACCACGTCATCGCCGACGCGGACGAGATCATCGTGCGCTTTCATGACGACCACGAACTGCCGGCGACGGTGATCGGGCGCGATCCGAAAACCGATCTCGCCGTGCTCAAGGTCGAAAGCCCGACGCCGCTGCCGTTCCTGAAAATCGGCGATTCCAAGAAAATCCGCGTCGGTGACTGGGTGATCGCGATCGGCAATCCGTTCGGCCTCGGCGGCTCCGTGTCGGCCGGCATCATTTCCGCCCGCGCGCGCGACATCCGCTCCGGTCCATATGACGACTACCTGCAGACTGACGCCGCCATCAACAAGGGCAACTCCGGCGGCCCGATGCTGAACATGGACGGCGAGGTGATAGGCGTGAACTCCGCTATCTTCTCGCCGACCGGCGGCAGCATCGGCATCGGCTTCGCTGTCCCGACCTCGCTCGCGGGGCCGATCATCGACCAGTTGCAGCGTTTCGGCGAAACGCGCCGCGGCTGGCTGGGCGTCCATATCCAGACCGTCACCGAGGAGATCGCCGAGAGCCTGAAGCTGAAGGAGGCGCGCGGCGCGCTCGTCGCCTCCGTCGCCGAGGACGGGCCGGCAAAGGCTGGCGGCATCCAGGAGAAGGACGTCATCCTGAAATTTGACGGCAAGGAGATCGACAAGGTCCGCCAGCTGCCGCGCATCGTCGCCGAAACGAAGATCGGCGAAGAGGTCGACGTCGTCGTCTGGCGCGAGGGCGCGGAGAAGACCGTGCGCGTCACCGTCGCCCGCCTCGACGAGACCCGCGAACCGCCGCAGCTCGCCGGCGCCGGCGACGCGCCGCTCGAGGTGCCGTCGCTCGGCCTCGCCATCCTCCCGCTCGACGAAGAGACGAAATCGGCCCGGAACATCGACAAGGACGTCAACGGCGTTCTGGTCGTCGCGGTCGAGGAGGACGGCCCCGCCGCGGAAAAAGACGTGCAGGCCGGCGACGTCATCGTCGAGGTGAACCAGGACCCGGTCGGCAGCCCGGACGACGTGGCGAAGGGCGTCGACGACGCGGCAGTGCAGAACCGGAAGTCCGTGCTGATGCTGCTGAACCGGAAGGGCGAGCTCCGCTTCGTCGCGATCAAGCCGAAAGAAGGGTGATCTTGCGGGCGCGGGGCGCCGCATTTCGTCGCCGCGAGTTGCCCTATCCGGCCCGGAAGCGTTAGAAGCTGCGGTTTCCCGAACCCCGGAGCCCCTATTCCATGACCAGCCTCGCCGCGGAGATCGACCGACGGCGCACCTTTGCGATCATCGCCCACCCGGACGCCGGCAAGACCACGCTGACCGAAAAGCTGCTGCTGTTCGGCGGCGCCATCCAGATGGCCGGCGCCGTCAAGGCCCGCGGCGAGCAGCGGCGCGCGCGCTCGGACTGGCTGAAGGTCGAGCGGGAGCGCGGCATTTCCGTCGCAAGCTCCGTCATGTCGTTCGAATATGACGGCCGCGCCTTCAACCTGCTCGACACCCCGGGCCATGAGGACTTCTCCGAAGACACCTACCGGACGCTGACCGCGGTCGATTCCGCCGTCATGGTGCTGGACGCGGCCAAGGGCATCGAGCCGCAGACGCTGAAGCTCTTCGAAGTCTGCCGGCTGCGCGACATTCCGATCGTCACCTTCGTCAACAAGATGGACCGGGAGGCCCTCGACCCGTTCGAGCTGATCGACCAGATCCAGGACCAGCTCGCGCTCGACGTGGCGCCGATGTCCTGGCCGATCGGCGCCGGCCGCGACTTCAAGGGCTGCTACGACCTCGCCCACGACCGCCTGATTCTGCTGGAGCGGAGCCGCGAGGGCCTGCCCGCCGAGGGCGCGCGGGTCGACGGGCTGGACGATCCGAAGCTCGACGAATTGCTGCCCGCGCATGCGGTCGCCGAACTTCGCGAGCAGGCGGAGATGGCGCGCGAACTCTGTCCCGAATTCGACCGCGAGGCCTACCTCGAAGGTCACATGACGCCGCTCTACTTCGGCAGCGCGATCAACAATTTCGGCGTCCGGGAGCTGTTGGCCGGCCTTGCGACGCTGGCGCCCTCGCCCCGGCCGCAGCCGGCCGTCGACCGGAAGGTCGCGCCCGACGAGGACAAGGTCTCCGGCTTCGTCTTCAAGATCCAGGCGAACATGGACCCGAAGCACCGCGACCGCATCGCCTTCGTGCGCCTCGCCTCCGGCCGCTTCCAGCGCGGCATGAAGCTGAAGCATGTGCGCAGCGGCAAGACGATGGCGATCTCCGCGCCGGTGATGTTCCTCGCCCAGGACCGCGAATTGGCGGAAGAAGCCTGGCCCGGCGACATCGTCGGCCTGCCGAACCACGGGCAGCTGCGCATCGGCGACAGCCTGACCGAGGGCGAGGAAATCCGCTTCACCGGCGTGCCCGACTTCGCGCCCGAACTCCTCCAGCGCGCCATGCCGGACGACCCGATGCGGGCGAAGCATCTGGGTCGCGCGCTGACGCAGCTCGCCGAGGAAGGCGTCGCCCGGACGTTCAAGCCCTATGTCGGCTGCTACTGGATCGTCGGCGTGGTCGGCCAGCTGC
>DAINCG010000054.1:6478-15577 GCA_036732525.1 Pseudomonadota bacterium
GGCGGACCGCATCCGCGCCGAATACGGCGTGCCTGTCCGCTTCGAGCCGGCGGGGCTCTACACCGCCCGCTGGGTCGCCGCGGACGATCCCAGGAAGCTCAAGGAATTCATGGACAAGAACCGCGGCGAAACGGCGGAGGATCACGACGGCGCGCCGGTCTTCCTCGCCCGAAACGCCTGGCGGCTCAACAACGCCGAGGAAACCTACCCCGACATCCGCTTCCTGAAGACGAAGGACCAGACCACATGAGACGGCCGCAGAAACCCAAGAAGCAGCTTCTTCACCTGGTGTTCGGCGGCCGCCTGAAGTCGACCGAGGGCGTCGAGTTCGAATCGGTCGACGACCTGGACATCGTCGGCATCTTCCCGAATTACGCGGAGGCCGAAGTCGCCTGGCGGGGCAAGGCCCAGGCGACGATCGACCATGCCGACGTCCGCTACTTCATCGTCCATATGCACCGGCTGATGGACCCTGAGACCGGCGACGAGCACGGCGACGACGACCACTGAGGCGAACGGCGATGACCCGCGACGAACTGAAGCGCCGGACGCTCGATTTCACGGACGCTTTCAATCGCGACGACCTGGAAGGCGTAATGGGCTATTTCGCGCCCGACGCGGTCTATGATCAGTTCAACGGCGCGCGCGCCGAAGGCCTGGACGCGATCCGCGCCGCCTTCGCGCCGCAGTTCGCCGGCGCTTTCGGCGAGATGCGCTTTCACGAAGAGGACCTGATCCTCGACGCCGAGGCGCGCTCCGCCATGATTTCGTGGACCTGCGCCATGCGGACGCCCGAGCGCTACGGCGGCTGGCGCGGGCTTGACCTCCTGTTCTTCAACGCGGCCGGCCGGATCGTCCGCAAGGAGACCTATGCGAAGGCGGAAAAGCCTGCAATTCGAAAGCTATAAAAGCATCAATCGCTTGACATATCGGCGCTGAAGGCCGATATGGCGCTAATTGGTTTCGGTACTCGCGCTGAATTTGCGGTGTCTGGGGCGTCTTGACGCTCTATCCGCCCTGGCATGGCGTGCGCCAACTTCCTCCGCCGCGCGGCCTGTATCGATCGCGGCGGGCATTGATCCCGCGGACGCCAGAAGCGCCGCGGCGAAAGGACTTCCAGTTTGAATACGTTTGAAAGCCTGGGCCTCCAGCCCGGGCTGCTCGCGCGTCTTGCGCAAATGGGTCTCTCCCAGCCCTCCCCGATTCAGGCGCGTGCGATCCCCGCAGCGCTCGACGGCCGCGACGTCATGGGCCTCGCCCAGACCGGCAGCGGCAAGACGGCGGCCTTCGCCCTGCCGCTGATCCAGGCGCTGACGGCGCCGGGCGCCCAGCGGCCGCAGCCGAAGCAGGCGCGCTCGCTGATCCTCGCGCCGACGCGCGAACTCGCGAACCAGATCGCCGACGCGGTCATGGAATTCGCCGGCGACGCGAAGCTGAAGACGACCGTCGTCGTCGGCGGCGCGCCGATCCACCCGCAGATCAAGCGGGTCGGCCGCGGCGTCGACGTGCTCGTCGCCACGCCCGGCCGCCTGATCGATCTGCTCGACCGGCGCGCGCTCGACCTCCAGGAGACGCGGCGACTGGTGCTCGACGAAGCCGACCAGATGCTGGATATGGGCTTCATCCACGCGCTGCGCCGCATCGCCGAATGCCTGCCGCAGGACCGGCAGACCATGCTGTTCTCCGCGACCATGCCGAAGCAGATGGCGGACCTCGCCAAGGCTTTCCTCCGCAATCCCGAGCGCATCGAGACCGACCCGCCGGGCCAGGTCGCCTCGGACATCGCGCAGAGCGTCCGTTTCGTCGCCCAGGGCGACAAGACGCGCCTCTTGGTCGATCTGCTGGGCGGGCATCCGGGCCGGCAGGCGCTGGTGTTCGCGCGCACCAAGCGCGGCGTCGACCGTCTGACCGACGCTCTGGAAAGCGCAGGCTTCGCCGTCGGCGGCCTGCACGGCGACAAGCGCCAGCGCGAGCGGGAGCGGACCATCCGCGCCTTCCGCCAGGGCCAGATCGACGTGCTGACCGCGACCGACGTTGCGGCCCGCGGCATCGACATCCCGGACGTGCGCTTCGTTTACAACTACGACCTGCCGAACGTGCCGGAAGCCTATGTGCACCGCATCGGCCGGACCGGCCGGGCCGGGGCATCGGGCGACGCGGTCGCCTTTTGCGCCATGCACGAGATGGACGACCTTGCGGCGATCCAGCGGACGCTCGGCGTCGAACTGCCGGTCGCCGGCGGCGCGCCCTGGGGTCCGGTCGGCCGGCCCGCCGGCAAGCGTCCGGGCCCGGCACAGAAGCGGCATCGCCCGCAGCAGCAGCGGCGCCGGAACGCCCGCGCCGCCTGATCGGTACCGGCGAAAGACCGGGCGCCGCCTCGTCCGTTACGGGCCGCCGAAGCGCGGCCCGTTCGGGCCGAGGCGCACGCCTGTCCTGAGCCGCTCGTAAGGCAGGTCGACCGGGTCCGCGACGACCGGACCCGGCGCCCGCGCCACCAGGACCGCGCGGGCGATCGGCTCGAAGTCCGCGCGGAAGTGCACCGAGCTCTTGAGCACGAGGATGCGCTGGTCCGCCGGCTCGACGCCGACGTGACGGAACATTTCCTTGTCCGCCGCCTGCACCTTGCGACTGGCCAGCACGCAGCGGACCGGCGTGTCGCCGATCCGGACGAGCGCCATCGGGCCAAGCTCCATGTTCGAACCCAGATAGAACGGCCCGGTGCAGCGGAAGCGGCCGTCGCCGAGCCGCTCGACGACGAGGTCGGTCTCGAAGGGCGCGTCGTCGCGCCAGCTCCGGCCGCCGAGCGCGGCCCGGAAGCGGCCGCCGACGCCGGCCGCATGCGCCGCCGCCGCCGCGTCAGGATCGATCATCAGACCGAGCACCGCGCCCTCGGGCCCCGCCTCCGCCAGCGCCCGCAGCATGCCGGTGGTGTCGCCGTCGCCGCCGCCGCCGGGATTGTCCTGGGTGTCGGCGATGACGACGGGACCCGCGCCCTCGCCCGCCAGCAGTCGCTCCGCCTCCGCAACAGCTTCCGCCGGGTCGAAATAGGCGCCGTCGAACGCGTCGCGGCGCGCCTCGATCTCGGCGAGCAGCGCGTCGGCGGCGCGGTCGGCCGCCGCCTGGCCGCGGCCGTATGCGATGACGGTCGGCCCGCAATCATGAATGTCCGCAGGCGGGAAGCCTTGCAGGAAGGTCAGGCCCAAAATGTCGTCCGCGGTCTCCAGCGCTTCGAGCCGCCGATAGACGGCGCGGGCCGGATCGACCAGCGTGCACTGCCAGTTAATCGAGACGAGAAAATCCGTCCGCCGCATCGCCTTGGCCGGACGCCCGTCGGCGACGATGCGCCGGACCATGTCCGCCGCCCGCGCGCCGGTATCCGCCATGTCGACGTGGGGATACGTGCGGAATCCGACCAGCATGTCGGCATGGGCGACCATCGCCTCGGTCAGATTGCAGTGCAGGTCGAGGCTCGCGACGATCGGAACGTCCGGCCCGACGATGGCGCGCGCCCGGGCCAGCAGCGCGCCCTCCCCATCCTCCAGGCTCTCCGTCACCATGGCGCCGTGCAGATCGAGGTAGACGGCGTCGACGGGCCCGCCCGCCCTCAATAGTTCGACCATGCGCCCCGAAATCCGCTCGAACGCGTCGTCGGTGACATGGGCGGACGGACCCGCATTGCACCAGAGCAGCGGCGCGAATTCGAAGCCTGCCGCCCGTCCCGCCGCGACGAATCCGGCGACGGGGATA
Source organism: Pseudomonadota bacterium (assembly GCA_036732525.1). GTDB lineage: Bacteria > Pseudomonadota > Alphaproteobacteria > Bin95 > Bin95 > VMCJ01. Next base: position 10,226 of record DAINCG010000054.1, read on the forward strand.
TTGACGCCGGCCGTGGAGGTCAGCACGGCGTCGCCTTCGCAGAGCGCCGGCCAACTGTCCGCCCGCTCGAACTTCTGGTAGGTCGCCTTCGACGGCGCGAAAGTGTTGGTTTCGTGCATGAAGCCGCCGACCGCGACGCGCATTGCCGATCTCTCCTTGCCATGCGATAGCGGGCGCTAAAGTAGGCGCCCCCGCATGACCGAGCAAATCCATTCCCGACCCGGCCTTCGGGCCGAGGTCGGCGAGACGCTGCGTCTCGCCGGTCCGGCGATCGTGGCGCGCGCCGGCCTGCTGGTCATGTCGATCGCCGACACGGTGATGGTCGGCCTCTATGCGACGGCGGACCTCGCCTATCTCGGCATCGCCTGGTCGCTGTCGACGACGCTGCTGGTCGCCAACATCGGCCTCCTGATGGGCACGCTGGTCAAGACGAGCCACGCCTTCGGCCGCCACGACCACGCGGAATGCGGCCGGGTCTGGCGCCGCGCCATGCCGGTCGCGGTGGTCTCCGGTTTCGCCAGCTTCGCGCTGTTCTTCCTGACGGAGCCGCTGCTGCGCGCCATCGGCCAGTCGGAGGACGTGGCCGTCAACGGCGCGCGCGTCACGCTGGCCTATGCCGCCGGCCTGCCGGCGCTCGCCATCGCGGTCGCCAGCCAGTTCTTCCTGGAGGGCATCAAACGGCCCGCTCCGGCGATGTTCGCGATGATCCTCGCCAACATCCTGAACATCGGCCTGAATTCGCTGATGATCTATGGAACGGACAGCCTGCCGGCGATGGGCGCCGAGGGCGCCGCCTGGGCGACCACGGCCGCCCGCGCGCTCTTGGCCGTGCTCGCCGTCGGCTACATCCTGACGATGCGGGATCACGCGCGCTTCGGGACGCGCCGACGGCCGGGCAAGGATTGGCCGGCCTACCGTGAGCAGTTGAAGATCGGCCTTGCGACCGGCGTCGCATTGATGGCGGAAAGCTTCGCCTTCAACGCGCTGACCCAGATGGCGGGGCTGATCGGCGTCGCCGCGCTCGCGGCTTTCTCAGCGACGATGAACCTGCTCGCGACCGTCTTCATGGCGGCCATCGGCATCGGCGTGGCGACATCCGTTCGCGTCGGCGCGGCCTGGGGGCCGGGCGACCGGCGGGGCGCGGAGCGCGCCGGCTGGATCGGCCTATGCGTCAACAGCGTCGCGATGGCGGCGATCGCCTTCGCCGTCGCGCCCTTCGCAAGCGACCTCGCCGGCGTCTACGGCCTCGACGACAACGCGCGCGCCATGGCGGCGCTTGCGATGCGGGCGGCGGGCGTCGTCATCCTGTTCGACGGCGCGCAGGCCGTGCTGGCGAACGCGCTCCGCGCCCGGACGGACGTCTGGCCGACGACGCTGATCCAGATCGCCTGCTTCTGGGGCGGCATGTTGCCCGCCGCCTGGGTCTTCGCGTTCCACTTCGACTGGGGGCCGGCCGGGCTCGTCGCCGGCATCGGCGCCGGCACGCTGATCTCGGCGATTGCGCTGATCTTGCGCTTCCGCCACCTCGCCTTGCGCGACCGGCGCGACGGCTACTAGTTTCGCCCGGAAAGAATGCACGAAAGGCCCTGGCCCATGAGCCCGCTCGAAGCGCCCGCGACCGAAACCCGCTACCAGTCCGCCATCCGCCCGGGACAGGCCGACAGCGACCGGATCGCGCCCGACTGCGCGGGCCTCCATTTCTCCCAGATCGACCATCAGTTCCGCAGCCTGCTGCCGATTTACCTGACCGAGGACGAGCAGGAGCACTTCAAGCCGCACTTCCACCGCATGGGCGAGGTCGCAGGCGGCCGGCTGAACGAGCTTGCGATGATCGCGGACAAAAACGAGCCCGTCCTGCATCCGCGCGATCGTTATGGCCGCGACATCGACCACATCGAATACCACCCGGCCTACCGTGAGATGGAGCGGATCTGCTGGGGCGACTTCCAGATGGCCGCCATGGGCCACCGGCCCGGCGCGCTCGGCTGGCCGGAGATCGTGCCGCCGCCGGTGAAGTACGCCTTCCAGTACATGTTCGCCCAGGCGGAGTTCGGCCTGCTCTGCCCGCTCTCCGTCACCGAAACGTCCGCCTATCACTTCGAATGGGTCGACGACCCGAAGCTGAAGGCGATGTTCTGGGAGCACATGACCGCGCTCGACTTCGACAAGCGCATGACCGGCGCCCAGTTCATGACCGAGAAGGCCGCCGGCTCCGACGTCGGCGAGGCGACGCTGACCGCGGTCAAGGACGGCGACCGCTGGCGCCTCTACGGCGAGAAGTGGTTCTGCTCCCACGCCGACGCGGACGTGGCGCTGCTGCTGGCCAGGCCCGAGGGCGCGCCCAAGGGCACCAAGGGCCTCGGCCTGTTCGCCATGCCGCGACGGCTGGAGGACGGCAGCCGCAACAGCTATCGGATCGTCCGGCTGAAATCGAAGCTCGGCACGAAGTCGATGGCGTCCGGCGAAATCAGCTTCGACGGCGCGGTCGCCTATGCGGTCGGCAATGTCGAGGACGGCATCCGGCAGATGCTGCGGCAGGTGAACATGTCGCGCCTCTCCCATGGCGTGCGGGCGGCCGGCATGATGCGGCGCTGCCTGAACGAGGCGCTGGTCGTCGCCCGCTTCCGCCGCCAGTTCGGCGAACCGATCGCCAACAAGCCGCTGATGCGCGGCCAGTTGCTCGACATCATGCTGCCCGCCGAACAGGCGCTGACCGGCATGTTCTACGGCGCCAGCGCCATGCGGCGCGCCAACGAAGGCAACGAGCAGGGCCGGAAGGCGCTCAGGCTCGCCACGCCGCTGCTGAAGACCATGGCCTGCCGGGACAACGTCCCGGTCGCGACGGGCGCCATGGAGACGCGCGGCGGCAACGGCTACATCGAGGAATGGGTCAACGCCCGCTTCGTCCGGGAGGCCCAGATCGGCCTGCTCTGGGAAGGCACGACCAACATGAACGCGCTCGACGTCGTGACCCGCGCCGTCGGTAAGGAACATGCCGAGGAGGCGGTGCTGGACGACGTCCACGGCTGGCTCGACGCCGCCGACGCCTGCCCCGGCCAGTTCAAGACGCGCATGAAGCGCACGCTCGACCGCGCCGTCGACTTCGCTCGCGAGGTTGCGGCCGACCCGGCGCTGGAGGACCGCTGCCGGCAGGCGACGGCCGGCCTCTATCACGCGATCACGGCGGGCCTGATGGCGGCGGAAGGCGCAGTTCTGGGCAAGGTCGGCGGCGACGCGCGCCGCATGGTGCTGGCCCGCCTGGTGCTCGACCGCCGCCTCGCGCCGAACGATCCGCTGGCGCTCAATCCCGGGGACGTCGACGCGGAGACGATGGCGGCGCTGCTTTCCGACGAGCCGATGCCGCTGGAGACGGCGCAGCGTCTCGCTGGGGAGGTTTAGGACGCGTTCTTGGCCGCGCGGAAGCGCTCCAGGCTTTCGGCCGGCCACATCTCGCGAGCGTCGTAGTATTCCGGGACGGCGGCCGCGCCTTCAGGAATCTCGACCCACGGCTGTTTGGACGTGGTGTAGATGTGGATGTCCGGCGGGAAGGCGCCCGGATGCTCCAGCGCGCCGACTCGGACGAAACGGAACTTGGGGCCGGCGCCCGCATAGATGCTCCAGACCGCCGACTTGCAGGCCCGACACCGACAGATGATCTGGCCCTTGCCGCTCTCGCTCGGCGTCAGAACCTCGTCCACGTCGCCCGCCAGCAGTTCGACGGCGCTCGCCTCCAGGATCGCGTTCTGGGCGAATGCAGTCCCGGTCTCCCGCTGGCAGTAGCGGCAATGGCAGGCATGGACGAAAATCGGACGACGCGTCACCCGGAACCGCGTCGCGCCGCAGGCGCACTGCCCGTCCATGATCGTCATGCCGCCGTTTCCGCTACTCGATTTCGGCGAGCAGCGCCGGCGCCGTCACCAGTTCACGCACGCCGTGCGCGTGGTCTTCCTTGAAAACGTTGTCCCGGCCCCAGGCGTCCAGACTCGCGATATCGAGCTTGGCGCATTGGGGGCGGACGCTCCAGGTGACCTGGTAGGGCGAGCATTTCTGCGCCGTGTAGGAAGGTCCCGTGGTCGACCCGGCAAACACCACCGGCGCGCCCGTGCCGCCAGGAAGCTCCTTTGGCTGCGGGCGGCCGTCGACCCGGTTGCCGGCATAGGCGAAGTCCGCAAACTGCAGCGAATCCCTATCGTTGACCAACAGGAAAACCTGACTTTCGACACGAAGCTGCGGGTTGGCGCAGGCGTCCGACAGGCAGGACCCGAGCCCGGCGCCCGGCTCGACCGCGCAACTGGAATAGACCCAGTGGACTTCGACCGTATCGCCCGGCGCCACGCCGGCGTGGGTCTCGAAGGGCGCGCGTTCGGCCGGCGTCAGGTCCGCCGTCGCGTCGCACTTGTAGCCGCCATGCTCTCCGGGTCCGGCGAAGATGGCGAAGCCGGGCCCCTTGTGCTCTGCCTGGGCGTGGTAGTGGATGTTGCATAGGTTGAGCGCCGTCGCGGCCGGCGCCGGCGCGAAGGCTTGCGGATTCATGCCGCTCTTCGACGCGATGTCGCGCGGCGCCTGCGGGCCGAACGCCTTGCAGACTTCGGCTGCGCCGGCGACGGCCGGCAGGCTGGCGAGCGCCGCCGCGAACGTTGCGACCAATCGGATGGCAAGCGACGGCATGGGCATTCCTCCGTCCGGGACCGACCATTTCGGCGGATCGCCTATATGCCACCCTTTGGCCGCGGGCGCGAGACGCGTCGACCGCCCAGCACGAATTCAAGATTTTATTGCTTTATTTCAATTCTTTAACGCAGAGACCGGCTGTCTGAACCTTCGTTATAGACGGCTCCAACCTGGGTTTCGGCAGGCCGCACCCCCCACTCGCGGCCGATAGCGACGGCGGGCGCCCGGCACCGACATTGGGGGCGCGACGGGCAACCTCGCTCGACGCATCATCCAGGAGATTCGCCATGCGCAAGTATTTTCCCGCCTCGGCCACGGCCGCGATCGCCGCCATCCTGCTCGCCGGCGCCGCGACGGCGTCCGATCGGTCGGTCGCGCTGACGGACCAGAACGTCGCCGCGGTCCGCGCCAAGCTGGCCGAACAGGGCTACGAGGTCGGCAAGGTAAAGCTGGAAGACGGCTACTACGAGGCCTATGCCCGCAAGGACGGCCGAAAGATCGAGGTCTACCTGGACGGCGACTACAAGATCGTCCGCACAGAAGACAAGGACTGAGCGCAGGTCAGGGCGCGGCGGCCAGCCGCCGCGCCCGAACCGGCCAAAATGGAGGCCTCGCCATGACCCGTACTGTGAAGTTCGGAGACATCGTTTCACCGCACGACGATGCTTCGCAACAGTAGGC
>DAINCG010000055.1:0-7956 GCA_036732525.1 Pseudomonadota bacterium
GCGCCGAGCGTGGGCGCCGCCGCCCGGTGGAGCGCGCTCCCGACCGCGGCAAGCAGGCTGTCGCGGCCCCAGGCCCCGAGCAGGGTGACGCTGCCCGGCCGCCCGTCGCTGCGCGGGCCGGTCGGCACGGCGAGGCCGGACATATCGAGCAGGTTCACGAAGTTCGTGTAGGCGCCGAGCCGGGCGTTCGGGCCGATCGGGTCGGCGGCCAGATCGTCGACGGTGTAGAAGGTCGGGATGCTCGGCAGGCAGAAGATGTACGCGCGGGCGATCGCCGGCGCCGTCGCGCGCTTCAGGTCCGCGAGGCGGTAGACCGCGTCGAAGGCATCGGCCGCCGTGAAGGCGCGCGCGCCCTCGACGATCTGGCGGGTCACCGGGTGAAGGACGTCCGGGCGCGCCTCGATCGTCGTGCGGATCGCGGCGTAGCGCTCGGCGACCCAGGGGCCGTCGTAGAGCAATTCGGCGACGGCGTAGAAGGGCGTGAAGTCGAATTCGACGATCTCGGCGCCCATCGCCGCGAGGCGGGCGAGCGTCGCGTCGTAGGCGGCTTCCTGGGCGGCGTCGCCGTGGAAGATGCGGCTCGCCCGGTCGGGGACGCCGACGACGAGGCCGGGCGGCATCGCGGCCGGGCGGAGGTCCGGCGTCAGCCGGGAATAGGCGTCTTCGGCGTCGTAGCCGGCGGCGGCGCGGAAGACCGTGCTCGCGTCCTCGACGGTCAGCGCGAAGACCGAGATCGTGTCGAGCGTCCGGCAGGCCGGCACGAGACCGGTCGATGAGAGCGCGCCGAGGCTCGGCTTCAGGCCGACGATGTTGTTGAGCGCGGCCGGGACGCGGCCCGATCCGGCCGTGTCGGTGCCGAGCGAGAAGGCGACGGCGCCCCGCGCAACGACGACGCCCGATCCGGAGCTCGATCCGCCGGGGACGATCGCCGGGTCGAGCGCGTTCTTCGGAACCGGATAGGGCGTTCGCACGCCGACAAGGCCGGTCGCGAACTGGTCGAGATTGGTCTTGCCGACCGGAATGGCTCCGGCCGCGCGCAGCCTCGCCACGACGAAGGCGTCCTGCCCCGGCGAATAGGCGAAGCCGGGGCAGGCGGCCGTCGTCGGCATGCCGGCGACGTCGATGTTGTCCTTGACCGCGAAGGGGACGCCCCAGAGCGGCTTGGCGACGGGATCGAACGGGCCGAGCGCCTGCGCCTCGGCGGTCAGCGCCGCGTCGTCGGCCAGGTGGAGGAAGATGCCCGGGTCGTCTGCCCGGGCGATGCGCGCGAGGCATTCCCGCATGACGTCGACGGGCGACAGGCCTTGCCGGTAGGCGTCCTGCAGCGAGGTCAGATCGAAGGGTAGGTCAGCCAGCGCCATCGTTCGTCGCCCCCGGCAAGTGGTCTCCGTGGCGAGGCCGCGGGATGCTGGACTGCGGCGCGGGGCCTCGACTCGCGGCGCATTCTATGGGGGCGGAATGACGCTGCATTGTGCTATGTCTGCCCTTAAGCGCTGCAATTTCTGCACTGCGAAAGAAGGCCGGGTCGATGCGCTACATGACCACCATCCGCTTCATCGACGCGGTCGCACGGGCCGGCTCGATCCGCAAGGCGGCGGAGGAACTGGCGATCACGTCGACCGCGCTCAACCGGCGCATCCTCGCGGTCGAGGAGGAATTGGGCGCGCCGATCTTCGAGCGATTGCCGCGCGGCGTGCGCCTGAACAGCGCGGGCGAAATCTTCATTCACCACATCCGCAACCAGATCTCCGACATGGAGCGGGTCAGGACGCAGATCGCCGATCTCGCGGGCGAGCGGCGGGGCCACGTCTCGATCGCCTGCAGCCAGGCGCTGCTGCCCTTTTTCCTGCCGGAGCAGATCAAGGCCTACCGCTCGGAGCATCCGGGCGTCACCTTCGGCGTCTTCCTGCGCGACCGGGCGGCGGCGGAGGAAGCGCTGGTCGACCATTCGGCCGACATCGCGCTCGTGTTCGAGCCGGTGCGCATGGCGGAATTTCACACGCTGATCCGCGTGCGCCAGCAACTCCACGCCGTCTTCGCGCCGGATCATCCGCTGGCGGGACGGCCGGTCGTGCGGCTTCGCGAGTGCCTGCAATATCCGGTGGCGCTGCCGACGATCCCCTATGGCGTCCGGCACTTGCTGGAACTCGCCTTGCAGAACTCGACGCTGGAGATGAAGCCCGCGATCGAGTCGGACAGCTTCGAGTTCCTGCGAAGCTATGCGGGCTCGGAGAAGTCCGTGTCGTTCCAGATTCCGATCGGCCTGCCGGATCCGGGAGCGGCGGGGCGCTTTGCCTCCGCGCCAATCGATCCGGCCGACGTGCCGATCGGCATTCTCTATGTCGGCCAGCTGCGCAACCGGGCGCTGCCGGTCGCGGCGGCCCGCTTCGCCGCCGGCGTCGCGACCGTACTGGCGTCCCGCTATGACGTCTGCTGAAGCGGGGAGCTGGACGGCCGTCGCCGCGGTCGACGAGCTGCGCGCCGCCGGGCGGCTCGAACGGCTGGTCGGCCGCAAGCCAGTGCTGCTGATCTGGCAGGACGAGGCGCCGCTCGCCTGCGCCGCCCTCTGTCCGCACGCCTTCGCGCCGCTCTGTGAAGGCGAAGTCCGCGACGGCCGCATCCACTGCGCCCGACACCAGGCGAGCTTCGATCTCGCGACCGGCGACGTCGACAGCGGCTGGCGCCTGCCGCCGCTCGCGATCTATCCGGCGCGCGTCAATGCGGGGCAGGTGGAGATTTGCATATAGCGCCGGACATTCGCCCGGCGCCCGGAATCATGGCTTCAGCCCTTGACATCCCGCCGGTCCGCGCGCGCTTAATAGGGCACGGGAGGCGCACCAAGCCTGGGCGGCCGCAACGCATCGGGCGCCGGAACAGACGATGATCTCGAACCATCGCCAGCCGAAAATCCTGGTCATCGACGACGATGACGCGCGCGGCGACGTGCTGCAGCGCGGCCTCGCCGATGGCGGCTTTACGAATGTCGTGCGCGCCCGCCGCATGGCCGATCCCTTGGCCACCGTGGCGGAGGTCGATCCCGACGTCATCCTGATCGATCTTGAAAATCCGCAACGCGACGTCGTCGACCAGATGTTCCGCATGACGTCGGAAGTGAAGCGGCCGGTCGCGCTCTTCGTCGACCGGAGCGACCAGGAAACCACCATGGCGGCGATCCGCGCCGGCGTCAGCGCCTATGTGGTCGACGGGCTGCGCGAAGACCGTATCCGGCCGATCGTCGAACTGGCGATCTCCCGCTTCGAAGTGTTCCGCGATCTCGCGACGCGGGCCGAGGATGCGGAGGCGAAGCTGGAGGCGCGGAAGGTCGTCGACCGGGCGAAGTCGATCCTGATGAAGCGCCGCAATCTCTCGGAGGACGCGGCCTACCGCCTGCTGCAGTCGAAGGCCCGCAGCGCCAACCGCCGGCTCGTCGACATCGCCGCGAGCGTGATCGAAGCCGAAACGCTCGGTCTCTAGGCGGGCGCCGCCTGATTAGATGGCAGGCGCCCAATTTACAGGCGGCGCCCGCGTCGAAGGCGCCGGGCAAACGGCGGATTCCGCGGCGGCATGATCTGGCACGCCGATTGCTTATCGAAATCCTGTCAGCCCCGTGATCGCTGACGCCCCATAGTCGCTCGACGCTGGGCGGCGCGAACCGACGCCATGCCGGCGTCATGAGATTTGCGTGCGCTTTGCGCCGCAACGGGCGCGTCGGACGGAGCGATAGTTGGCGGACGATCTCGTCAAATCGAAGGAAGCGGAAACCGTGGCGCCAGGCGCCAAGCGGACCTTCCTCGACGCCGTCGACCTGTCGCTCGGCGCCAAGGCTGGCGCCGGCGTGCTGCTGCTGGACGACGACAAGTCGCGCGGCGACGCCACCCAGGCCCTCCTCGCCGAAATGGGCTACCGCCTTCTGGCGCCGGCCAGCCCGCCGGAGACGCTGACCGAGAAGGTCGCGACGGCGGTCCCGAACCTGATCATCGTGCGCGCCGCGACGGCCGGTCCCGTCTTCCTCGATCAGTTGCGCCGGCTGCCGGCCGCGCTCCGCTGCCCGGTCGTGATGTTCAGCGAGGACGGGCAGCCGGAGACCATCAACGCCGCCGTCGCGGCCGGCGTCGACTCCTATGTCGTCGTCGGCGTCAACGGCAACCGCATCCGCGCGGCGGTCGAACTGGCGCGGGCGAACTTCGCCGCGAAGCGCGGCCTGGAAGCCGAACTCGACCAGGCCCGGGCGCAGCTTCGCGATCGCAAGATCATCGAGAAGGCCAAGGGCCTGATCATGAAGGAACGCAATCTGGACGAACAGGACGCCTACGCATTGCTGCGCAAGCGCGCGATGCAGAAGGGCGTTCGCATGGTGGACGTGGCGACGATGATCAACGAAGCCGCGGAAATCATGCAGGCCTGAACGGAATTCGCCGGCCCGTCGGACAGACGGCTGGCGCACGATTTTCGGCTGGCGGGGCAAAGCTGGTCCGCCGCCGATCAAACCCGAGCCCGCGGACAATGGCGGCCGCAGCGGCTCATCAGAAGGTCAAAGACGGCCTTCGAACGGACCAGGACGTCCATCTGCGCGCCCATGCCGCGAACGCGGCGGGCTTTGCGGATCGGGCGTCTTTTGTTTTGGAGCAGTGTTCAACATGGGAGCATTCGCGAATCCCTTCGACCCGGACAAGCTGTTGTGGAACGGCTGTCCCTGCGGTCAGCACAGATCGATCATCGAGCACAACATGGCCATGGCGGCCGCCCGCGGACAGGACGGCTCGCGCTTCTATTGCGAGGAAGTCGAGGACGGCCAGACGTCGGCCGGCCGGCCGGACCCGGTCATGCTGGGCGAGGCCGCCTTCGCGGGCGACCCGGCGGACTGCGCCGACTCCGCCTGCATGGAAGCGGCCTGCGTCGCCTACCGTCAGCAGATGGAAGCGGACTGCAAGGGCGACCTCCTGAAGCATCAGGACGAGCTCGTCCGCCAGCGCCGGGAGGCGCAGCGCGAGCCGGACGGTTCGGACCTCGAATCGTCGATGGCCCGCGCGGTCGAATCCGCCGTCATGCGCGGCATCTTCAAGACCGACATGAACCGCCGGGCGTTCCTGCGCACGGTCGGCGCGTCGGCGGCGGCCGCGGCGATCTCTTCGGTCTTCCCGCTGGAAGAGGCGAAAGCGGCCGCGGTGGAACTCGCCCAGGCCGGCGGCAAGCTCGAGAAGACCAAGCTGAACGTCGGCTTCGTGCCCATTACCTGCGCGACGCCGATCATTATGGCGCACCCGCTCGGCTTCTATAAGAAGTACGGGCTCGACGTCGACGTCATCAAGACGGCGGGCTGGGCGGTCAGCCGCGACAAGTCGCTCTCGGGCGAATACGACGCGGCGCACATGCTGACGCCGATGCCGCTCGCGATCAGCCTCGGCGCCGGTTCGACCGCCGTGCCGTGGACCATGCCGGCGGTGGAGAACATCAACGGCCAGGCGATCGTCCTGTCCCTGAAGCATAAGGACAAGAACGATCCGAAGATGTGGAAGGGCTTCAAGTTCGCGGTGCCCTTCGAATATTCGATGCACAACTTCCTGCTGCGCTACTACGTGGCGGAGCACGGGCTCGACCCGGACAAGGACATCCAGATCCGCGTCCTGCCGCCGCCCGAAATGGTCGCCAATCTGCGCGCCGACAATGTCGACGGCTATCTCTCGCCGGACCCGTTCAATCAGCGCGCGGTCTATGACGGCGTCGGCTACATCCACAAGCTGACGAAGGACATCTGGGACAAGCATCCCTGCTGCGCCTTTGCCGCGAGCAAGGGCTTCATCGAGGAAAATCCGAACACCTTCCTCGCCTTGTGGAAGTCGATCATGGACGCGACGAACTACGCGTCGATCAAGTCGAACCGCAAGGAGATCTCCTCCGCGATCGCGCCGAAGAACTATCTGAACCAGCCGGTGACCGTGCTGGAGCAGGTGCTCGTCGGCACCTTCGCGGACGGGCTCGGCAATGTCCGGAAGGTGCCGGACCGGATCGACTTCGATCCCTTCCCCTGGCACTCGATGGCCGTCTGGATCCTGACCCAGATGAAGCGTTGGGGCTACGTGAAGGGCGACCTGAACTACAGGCAGGTCGCGGAGGAGGTCTACCTCGCGACCGACGCCCAGAAGCTCATGACCGAGATGGCGCTGGAGGGGCCGTACGCGACCCCGCCGGAGAAGACCTACGAGTCCTACGAGATCATGGGCAAAACGTTCGATCCGACGGAGCCCGAGGCGTACGTCGAAAGCTTCCCGATCCGTCGAACCTAAGGCTTAGTCGAGGAGAAACCCATGCCCGGCGACGTTCGCATCCGCGCCATCATCCTGTCCTTCGTGCTCCTCGCGGTCTTCGCGCTCGCGTGGCACGCGGCGGTCAGCGGCACGGGCGACGCGCCGGACATGGATCCCGAATACGCGAAATTGATGGGCATCACCGCCAAGGGAGGCTCGGCGATGCCGGGCCCCACCGAGGTGGCGAGCCAGATCTGGGATCACATTTCCGATCCCTTCTACGACGCCGGCCCGAACGACAAGGGGGTCGGCATTCAGCTCGGCTACTCGATCGCGCGGGTCGGCGTCGGCTTCCTTGCAGCCGTCCTGCTGGCGGTGCCGCTGGGATTTCTGATCGGCATGTCGCCGCTGTTCTACAAGGCGCTCGATCCGTTCATCCAGATCCACCATCTCGTCGGTGTTCGTGATCTTCATCTGCTCGGTCTGGCCGATGCTGGTGAACACGGCGTTCGGCGTCGCCTCCGTGCGCAAGGAATGGCTGAACGTCGCCCGCACGCTCGAGGTCGGCAAGCTGCGCACGGCCTTCCGGGTGATCCTGCCCGCCGCCGCGCCGACGATCATGACCGGCATGCGCATCTCGATCGGCATCGCCTGGCTCGTCATCGTCGCGGCCGAGATGCTCGTGGGCGGCACGGGCATCGGCTACTTCGTCTGGAACGAGTGGAACAATCTTTCGATCACCAACGTGATCGCCGCGATCTTCTTCATCGGGCTGATCGGCATGGTGCTGGACCAGGCGCTGGCCCAGCTGACCCGGCTCGTCACCTATAGCGAATAGGACTGCCGGCCATGACCCCCGAGGCGACCGACCGCACGCGCCCCATGATCCAGCTTCAGGATCTCCGCCAGTGCTTCCCCACGCCGGACAGCAAGGACGAGACGGAGATCTTCGGCAATGTCTGGCTCGACATCGCGCCCGGCGAGTTCGTCTGCCTGATCGGGCATTCGGGCTGCGGCAAGACCACGCTGCTGAACATCCTGGCGGGTCTGGCGGAGCCGACGTCGGGCGTCGTCATCGTCGGCGGGGAGGAGGTCGTCGGCCCCTCGCTCAGCCGCGCCGTCGTCTTCCAGAGCCACGCGCTGATGCCCTGGATGACGGTGATGGCCAACATCGCCTTCGCCGTTCGCTCGAAATGGCCGAAGTGGTCGACGGCGGACGTCGAGGCGCACTGCCAGAAGTATATCGACCTGGTGCACCTGACGGGATCGGAGACGAAGAAGCCTTCGCAGCTCTCCGGCGGCATGAAGCAGCGGGTCGGCATCGCCCGCGCGCTCGCCATCGAGCCGCAGATCCTGCTGCTGGACGAGCCGTTCAGCGCGCTCGACGCGCTGACCCGCGGCTCGCTGCAGGACGAACTGCTGTCGATCTGCAAGGAGACGACGCAGACTGTCTTCATGATCACCCACGACATCGACGAGGCGATCCTGCTCTCCGACAAGGTCGCGCTCATGACCAACGGGCCGGAGGCGCGCATCCTGGAGTTCGTGCGCAACACGCTGCCCCGGTCGCGCACCCGCAACGACATGCACAAGCACCCGAACTACTACCCGATCCGCAATCATCTGATCGAGTTCCTGGTCAACCGCTCCGCCGCTTTCGCGTCGGAACTCTCCAGGTCGACCTACGATCCGCGCAATCCGCCGGTCGTCG
>DAINCG010000055.1:8000-11643 GCA_036732525.1 Pseudomonadota bacterium
GCGCCGACGACACGCCTGGCGACGACGCCCCGGCGCTTCGGCAGGCGGCGCGATGACCGCTTACCCAGAACCGGCCGCCAAGGAGACGCTTCGATGACCCGCGCCGAACTCACCGAGAAGATCGTTACCCACAAGATCATGAACGAGATCAAATGGTCGGACGTCGCGACCAAGGTCGGACAGTCGAAGGAATGGACGACGGCGGCGCTGCTCGGCCAGATGTCGATGAGCAAGGATCAGGCGGCGGCGGCGGGCGCGGCGCTCGGCATCAACTTCTCGCCGGAAGAGATGGCGCGTCGCGCGGCTCGCTCGACAACCCGATCCCGTCCGACCCGCTGATCTATCGCCTCTACGAGCTCGTCCAGGTCTACGGCACGACGTTCAAGGCGCTGATCGAGGAAGAGTTCGGCGACGGAATCATGAGCGCGATCGACTTCGAAATGGACATCGACCGCAAGGCCGACCCGAAGGGCGATCGCGTGGTCATCACGCTGAATGGCAAGTTCCTTCCCTACAAGGTTTACTGAACTGGCGACAACCGAACACGAACGAGGCTTAAGGAGACCAGACGTCATGACCGCAACCGTTCGCAAGCACGCACTCCGCGCCGCGGCGCTCGCAGCCGGCGCATTCGCCGCCGGCCCCGCCTTTGCGCACCACCCGCTTGGCGGCGCCACGCCGGACAATTTCCTGCACGGCTTCCTCTCCGGCATCGGACATCCGATGATCGGCCTCGACCACTTCGCGTTCATCGTGGCGGTCGGCATCGCGGCCGCGTTCACCGCGCATCGCCTGCTGGCGCCGCTCGCCTTCATCGTCGCCACGGGCGTCGGCTGCCTGCTGACCTATGCCGGCGTCGCGCTGCCGGCGGCGGAGCTGGTCATCACGGCCTCTGTCGTTCTGCTCGGCGGCCTCGTGCTGACCGCGCGACAGATCGGCCTGCCGGCCTTGCTGGCGCTCTTCGCGGTCGCTGGCCTGTTCCATGGCGGGGCCTATGGCGAGGCGATCGTCGGCGCCGAAGCGACGCCGCTGCTCGCCTACCTCTTGGGCTTCGGCCTGATCCAATACGGCATCGCCGCCGCGGCCGGCTATGCGGCCGTCATTTTCGCCAAGTCCGAGGGCCGGAAGGCGCTGGAGCCGCGCCTTGCCGGCGCGGTCACGGCCGGCATCGGCTTTGCGTTCCTGATCGAGAACGTCGAAGGCATGGTCTTCGCCTGATCCGAAGCGCGCACCGGCGGGCGGCGGATCGCCGCCGTCCGCCGCATCTTCGACCTTCCAACGTTGACATGAGGGCCAGGCAATGGACGCCGCCGCAAAAATCCCGGTGACGCTGATTACGGGCTATCTGGGCGCCGGGAAGACGACGCTCTTGAACCGCATCCTGACCGAACGCCACGGCAAGAAATACGCCGTGATCGTCAACGAGTTCGGCGAGGCCGGCATCGACAACGAGCTCGTCGTCGACGCCGACGAAGAAATCTTCGAGATGAACAACGGCTGCATCTGCTGCACCGTCCGGGGCGACCTGATCCGCATCATCGGCGGGCTGATGAAGCGGTCGGAAGGCTTCGACGGCATGATCATCGAGACGACGGGCCTGGCCGACCCGGCGCCGGTCGTGCAGACCTTCTTCGTCGACGAAGACGTCCGCGACCGCGTCGCGCTCGACGCCGTCGTGACCGTCGTCGATGCGAAGCACTTCATCGCCACGCTCGACGAAGGCCACGAGCCGGCCGAACAGGTCGCCTTCGCCGACATTATCCTGCTGAACAAGACCGACCTGGTGGACGCGGCGACGTTGGCGGAGGTGCGCGAACGCATCCACGGCCTCAACCGGTTCGCCAAGGTGATCGAGACCGTCAAGAGCGGGGCGGCGATCGAGGACGTGCTCGACCGGGGCGCGTTCGACCTCGCCCGCATTCTGGAGATCGAGCCCGGTCTGCTCGAGGAAGAGGACGATCACGAGCACGACGAGGACATCCATTCGGTTTCGCTGGTGACGGCCGCGCCGCTCGACCCGCAGAAGTTCTCCGAGTGGATCCGCGCGTTCATCATGGAGCGCGGCGTCGACATCCTCCGGACCAAGGGCATTCTGAACCTTGCGGGCCAGGACAATCGCTATGTCTTCCAGGGCGTCCACATGGTGATGGACAGCGCCTGGGGGCCGGCCTGGGGCGCAGCGCCCCGCGACAGCAAGCTTGTCTTCATCGGACGCAATCTGGACGCCGCCGAACTCGAGAAGGCGTTCCAGGCCTGCGTTGCGGTTCAATAGCCGGCAGGGGGCGAGGGACAGATGGAGGCCATCGAGATGGAGAATCCGGACGCCGGCGCCCGCGCGGTCTCGGACCGGATCGCGCTTTCGGCCGCGATGCTGCCGGGCCGGCCCTACGTGACCGGCCTCGCCGTCGCCGGCGGCGTCGGCTTCGCCGCCGCGGGCGACGAAGCGATCTGGGCGTTCGCGCCGGATGCGGGCATCACGCCGGAGCGGATCCTGGAGCTTGGCGCGCTGCCGCTGGCCGTGGCCGCGGCGCCTGGCGGCGACGGCGTTCTGGTCGGGACGGACGACGGGCGTCTGCTCAAGGTCGCGTCCGACGGATCGAAGCGGCTGCTGGCCTACCAGGCCGGCGCCTGGATCGAGCAGATCGCCGTCCAACCCGATACCGGGCGGATCGCCTGCGGCGTCGGCCGACGGGTGCTCGTGCTGGACGCGGCCGGCGTCGTCGTCGCGGAGCATGACGGCCACGCCAGCACGGTCGCCGGCCTCGCGTTCTCGGGGGACGGGACCCGCATCGCGGCATCCCACTATGGCGGCGTCACCGTCTGGCCCGCCGACCGGGGCGACGCCATCGGCGAGCGCCTGGAATGGCATGGCTCCCACCTGGCTGTCGCCTGGAGCCCGGACAGCGCGTTCATTGCGACGGCGATGCAGGAAAAAGAGCTGCACGCCTGGCGGATGCCGCACGGCAAGAGCCTTCGGATGAGCGGTTATCCGGCCAAGATCCGGTCGCTCTCCTGGACCCCGGACGGCCGCTATCTCGCCGTCGGCGGCGCGGACTCGGTGACGGCCTGGGACTTCGGCGACGGCGGCCCGTCCGGCAAGGCGCCGCTGGAGTTCGGCTACGTCTTCAACCAGGTCGTGACGGAAGTGGCGGCCTCGCCGGCGGACGGCATGATTGCCGGCGCTTATGACGACGGCGCCGTCATGATCGGCGACCCGGCGTCGGGCGAGGCGATGATCGCACGCGCCGGCGACGGGGCGGCCGTGACGCGGCTGGTGTGGTCGGACGACGGCGGAACCCTGCTGGCCGGTTCGGCGAAGGGCGGCCTTGCGGTCATGCAACGTCGCGACCTCGTCGCGGCGGTCTGAAGGGAGGGGCGGCATGGATGACATTCTGGGGCTCGGCCGGCCGGCGGCCACAGGCGCCGCCGCGCGCGTCAAAGGCTGGGTTCGCGATGCGCGCGACCTCGACGACGACGCGGTCGTCATGGTTTCGGAACTCCGCTGCCATGAGGCCGGCTGTCCCGACGTCGAAACCGTGATCGCGGTGATGGGCGGACCGGCCGAAGCGCGGACGAAGCTTCCGAAGCCGCTTGCCGAGATCACCGAAGCGGACATCCGGGCATGGCGCTGAAGCCGACCGAC
>DAINCG010000055.1:11687-14887 GCA_036732525.1 Pseudomonadota bacterium
CCCGCCGTTCGACTTGGCCGCCGCGCGCCTCAAGGTCCGCATGGCGGAGAACGCCTGGAATACGCGCGATCCCGCCCGCGTCGCGCTCGCCTATACCGAGGACAGCGCCTGGCGGAACCGGGACGAGTTCTTCCAGGGCCGCGAGGCCATCGTCGCCTTCCTCGAACGGAAATGGGCGCGGGAACTGGACTACCGCCTGATCAAGGGCCTTTGGGCGTTCCGGGAGGACCGCATCGCCGTCCGCTTCCAGTACGAATGGCGGGACGCGGCCGGCGAATGGTTCCGGTCCTACGGCAACGAGCAGTGGGCCTTTGCGCCCGACGGGCTGATGCGCCAGCGGGAGGCGAGCATCAACGACGTGCCGATCCTGGAGACGGACCGGCGATTCCGCTGGACAGGCGGCGCGCCCCGGCCGGAGAGCGCGCCCGGGCTGGACGAGATGTCGCCCGCCTGAGTTGGGCCCGCCTGATTTGGGCCCGCCTGAGCGTCGACGCCGTCCGAAAACGTCGCTACCGTCTCGGCCGAACACTTCGGGCGAGGGACGTTTCCATGGCAAGCGACATCATCCGCGTCGGTCTGATCGGGGCCGGCGGCAATACCACCAAGCTGCATATTCCGGGCCTGCAGAAGCAGTCGGGCGTCGAGGTCGTCGCCGTCGCCAACCGCACGCGCGCGTCAGGTCAGCGCGTCGCGGACGAATTCGGCATCCCGAAGGTCTATGACGACTGGAGCCAGGTGCTGGCCGACCCGGAGGTCGACGCCGTCTGCATCGGCACCTGGCCCTACATGCACAAGACGATGACGATCGCGGCGTTGGAAGCCGGCAAGCACGTCCTCTGCGAAGCGCGGATGGCGATGAACCATGCCGAGGCGCTGGAGATGCTGGCCGCTTCCCAGGCCCGGCCGACGCTGGTCGCACAGATCGTTCCGGCGCCGCACACGCTCGCCTTCGACCGGACGATCCAGGAGTTGGTCGCCGGCGGCGCCGTCGGCGAGCTGATCGCGCTCGACGTCCGCGTCACGCAGACGCGCGCTTATCCGGACGGGTCCGCGCCGCAGCACTGGCGGCAGAACCGCGCGCTTTCCGGCGACAACGTCATGAACATGGGCATCTGGTACGAGGCGATGATGCGCTGGGTCGGGCCGGCGAAATCCGTCATGGCGGTCGGCCAGGCGGTCGTGCCGCACCGTCTCGACGCCGACGGACGCCGGGTCGCAATGGAGATCCCGGACCATATCGACGTCGTCGGCGAAATGGCCTTGGGCGGTCAGATGCGGTTCAACGTCTCCACCGTGCTTGGCCATTCTCCCACACTCGCCGATGCGCATGTCTTCGGGACGGAGGGGACGATCCGGCTGGTCCAGCCGGTCGGCGGCAAGATGGAGCTCTTCGCGGGCAAGCGCGGCGACGCCGAACTGAAGCCGGTCGAGATCGCAGCCGACAAGCGCGGCGCCTGGCGTGTCGAGGAGGAGTTCGTCAACGCCATCCGCGGCAAGGAAGCGGTGACGCACACCGACTTCACCACCGGCGTGCGCTACATGGAGTGGACGACGGCGGTCGCCCGATCCCTCGCGACGGGGCAGGTCGTCCGCCTGCCGCTCGGCTGAGAAGGCCGGTCAGGCGACGAGGCCGATCACCGCGCCCGTCATCGCCGTCGCGAGCGTGCCTGCGACGAGGCTGCGGCCGCCGAGCGCCACGATCTCGGCGCGCCGCTCCGGCGCCAGCGTCGCAAGCCCGCCGACCATGACGCCAAGGCTGCCGAAATTGGCGAAGCCGCAAAGCGCATAGGTCATGATCAGGCGGGAGCGGTCCGACAGAGCCTCAGGCGGCAGGGCCGCAAGATCGAGGTAGGCCAGGAACTCGTTCAGCACGGTCTTGACGCCCATCAGCGCGCCCGCCGCCGGCGCTTCCTGCCAGGGCACGCCCATCAGCCAGCAGAGCGGCGCGAAGACCCAGCCGAAGATGCGCTGCCAGGTGAGCGGCGCGCCCAGGACGTCCGGCAGGACGCCGAGGATCAGGTTGGCGAGGTGGACCAGCGCCACCAGCACGATCAGCATCGCCGTCACGTTGATCAGCAGCGCGACGCCGCTCTGCACGCCGCGGACGATCGCGTCCATGACGCCCTCCGCGCCCCGTTCGGGCAACGTGTCGCCGGCGGTCGGCGTTTCGGTCTCCGGGGCCATGATCAGCGCCAGCATGATCGCGGCCGGCGCGCTCAGGATCGACGCGGTGAGGAGATGGCCGGCGGCGTCGGGGATCGTGGACCCGAGCACCACCCCGTAGAGGACGAGCACGGTGCCGGCGATGGTGGCCATGCCGACGACCATCATGACGAAGAGCTCCGACCGGGTCAGCCGCGCAAAATAGGGCCGGATGAACAGCGGCGCCTCGATCATGCCGACGAAGATGTTGGCGGCGGCGCCGAAGCCCAACGCGCCGCCGATGCCGAGCGTCTTCTGCAGCACGCGCGCGAAGCCGCGCACCACCCAGGGCAGGATGCGCCAATAGGTCAGCAGCGAGGTCAGCGCGCTGACGACCAGGATCAGCGGCAGCGCCTGGAAGGCCAGGATGAAGGCGGCGCCGGGGCGCGGCTCCTCGAACGGCGGCTCCGCGCCGCCCAGATAGCCGAAGACGAAGCTCGTGCCCGCCTTCGTCGCCTCGCTGACGGCGAGAACGGCGTCGTTGGCGACGGCGAAGACCGCGCGGGCTCCGGGCAGGTGAAAGAAAAGAAGCGCGAGCCCGACCTGCAGTCCGATCCCGACCGCGGCGACCGAGAGCTTCGCGCGCCGGCGGTCGTCGCTGAGCGCCCAGGCGATCGCCGAAATCGCGAAAATCCCGAACGCGCTCTGCAGTCTGGCGGAGAAGTCCATGAACGGGTCGATCCGGCGCGCGTGACGGGTGGCGTCCTCATCGTGGCGGCTCGCACGGTTGGGGACAAGCAAGCATGACCGTTCCGGCGTCGAATTCCGTTGCCGGGCGGCTTCGGCCATGGCAGCGTTTTCCGTCCGGCGCGTGCACGCGCCGGCGGTCTCGTGAGGCCCCCGATGTCGACCCGCTCCGCGTTCGTGGCCCTGGTCTTCGCCACGATTTGGTTCCTGCCAGGCGCCGCGCGCGCCGACGATCCGTCGCCCTGTTTCGATCCCGCCGCCATGCTGGAACGGGTCCAGGCCTCAAGCCTCGCCTGGGAGCGGCGGCGGGA
>DAINCG010000055.1:14903-15489 GCA_036732525.1 Pseudomonadota bacterium
CCTGCCGTCGGAGACGCGGGATGTCGTGCGCGTCATCCTGAGCTGCGGCCGGAAGATCGTGCCGATGTTCGCGATCCTCGCGCACGCGAGCGACCTCAAGGCTTCGGCGGACCTCTATCTCTATCTGTTGCGGGCCGCGTCCCATTTCGATCACGTCAAGGTCGGGATCGATCCGGACGGCGACTATCTGGCGCGCATCGACCTTCGCCCTTCGACCTTCGCCGCCGGCGATATCGACGACGCCGCGACCCAGATCCGGGATGCCGTCGACGCGCTGACGCCGACCCTGCTCAAGCATCGGGCGCAGTAGGGGGAGATCGCGCGCCTGCATTCATGCCGGACGGACGGAACCATTCGACGATCTATCGTCGTTGAACGATGCTGAGAGTCCTGCTTCGCTGGGGCGTGTACGCTGTGGCGCAGCCGACAGAGCGCTCAGAGACGCAGGCGGCGGTCTCCGCGAGGCGCTATACTGGCATTGCGAACTGGAGGGCGAATTATGGCCGGCGGCTGGACGCGCGATGGGGCGGTGCAGGATCAGATCGACGCGAGCGTGGAGGACGCAGTGCGCCTCGCGCGCAGCCGC
>DAINCG010000056.1:0-4516 GCA_036732525.1 Pseudomonadota bacterium
ATAGGCGTCGTGTTCGTTCGGCGCTTCGATATGCACGACGCCGAGGTCGTCACGGACGATTTTCGTGGCGGCCGTTATGCCATCGACCGCGCGAATGCCGTCGAGCGTCGGCTGTCCAAGCCAGACGCGGGCCGTTTGGATGGCAAGCATAGCCGCCGGCAGCAGGACGATCAGCAGCAAGCCGATCCCGGCGAACTTGAGGGCGCGCCGCAGCGTCCGAAACCGGCGGCCTTCGGTCATCGCCCGCCGTAGAGCGCGTCCAGCCGCTCCCGGTAGGCCTCCACGATATAGCGCCGGCGAATTTTCATCGTCGGCGTCAGCAGCCCGTTGTCGGTCGTGAACGGCGCGTCGGCGACGATAAAGCGACGCACGCGCTCGAGGCCCGCGAGCTTCTTATTGGCACGGTCGACGGCGCCCTGCAGGGCCGTGCGAAGTTCCGCGTTTTCGTTGAAGGTGCCGGCGTCTCCGCCGGACTTTGCTGCAAACGTCTTGGCGAACTCCGGGTCCGGAACGACCACGGCCACCAGATGCGGCCGCTTGTCGCCATAGACCATGGCGTGTTCGATTTCCGGCTCGAGCGCCAGGATGCCCTCGACCCGTTGCGGCGAGATATTGTCGCCGCCCGCGTTGACGATCAGGTCCTTCTTCCGGTCCGTGATCTTGAGGCGTTTCTGGGCGTCGAACTCGCCGACGTCGCCCGTATGCAGCCAGCCGTCCTGGATCGCGCCCGCTGTCTCCTCCGGCCGGCCCCAGTAACCGTCCATCAGCATGTCGCCGCGCGCCAGGATCTCGCCGTCGTCGGCGATCCTCACTTCGACGCCCAGCAGAACCGGACCGACGGTCTTGAGGTCTATGCTGTCTGGCCGGTTGCAGGTGATCACCGGCGCCGCCTCGGTCTGGCCGTAGCCCTGCAGCAGGCGCAGGCCGAGGGCCGCGAAGAACATGCCGACGTCGTAATTGAGCGGCGCGCCGCCGGAGACCAGCGCCTTCAGGCGGCCGCCGAAGCGCTCCTTCACCTTGGACCGGACCAAGGCATCGAGCGTCGCGTCCTCCAGCCATTCGAACATGCCGAGACCGCCGGTCTCAATCCGCTTCGCGCCGAGTTCGATCGCGCGACGGAACAGGCGCTGCTTGAAATCCGACTCCTTCCGAAGGCCCTGCGTGATCCGGCCGTGCAGGGTCTCGTAGAGGCGCGGCACCGCCGTCATGATCGTCGGGCGCGCCTCGGTCAGGTTCTTGGCGAGCCGGTCGATGCCTTCGGCGTAGTAGATCTGGCAGCCGACGCTCAAGGGAAAGAACTGGCCGGCCGTTCGCTCATAGGCATGCGACAGCGGCAGGAAGCTCAGGAACGCCTCTTTGGCAGGGTCGTCGACCTCATCCAGGTCGAAGACGAGGTCGAGGGCGCTCTTGCAGTTCGCCATGATCGCCCGGTGGGAGAGCATCACGCCCTTGGGCGCGCCGCCGGTGCCGGAGGTGTAGATCAGGCTCGACAGGTCGTCGCGGCTGAGCGTCGAAAGCGTGTCCGGCGGCTCGACCGCGTCGGCGTGCGCTTCGACCAGCGCCGCCATGTCTTGCGCGCCGCCCGCGTCCGCATCGAAGCCGACCGAAAAGCGCGCGCCGGACGTCTTCCCGGCTTGAAACGCCGTCTTTGCGATGCGTCCGCCGGATGCGATCACGCCGATCGCGCCGGAATCGCCGATGACATGCGCGTGGTCGGTTTCCGTGTTCGTCACGTAGGCCGGAACCGTGACGCCGCCCGCCAGCATGACGCCGACGTCCGCGATGAGCCATTCCGGCCGGTTTTCCGAAACCAGCAGCACGCGGTCGCCCGGCTCCAGGCCGAGGCCGATCAGCGCATGGGCGAAGGCGATGATGCGGCGCCGGACTTCATCATAGGTAATCGGCGCGTAGTCGCCGCCCCGCGTCGCCTTGGTCCAGAGGAACGGGCGTTCGCCGCCCTCCGCCAACGCTTCGAGCGCCATGGCCGGCAGGCTCGGCCACGTATCATAGCGCTTCAGCAGCGCTTGCTTCGCCTCGTACGCAAGCGCCATGAACTATGCCGCCTCGACGATCGCGCCGCTGCGGACGGTCGGGCCGAAGTCGGAGACCGTCGTTCGGATCATCACGCGCCGGTCGCCCGTCTCGTCATAGGGCGTGGCGCGATGAACGGTCGCCCGGTCATCCCAGAGCACCAGGTCGTGGGGCGACCAAACGTGCCGGTAGACCTTGTCGGGCTGTGTCGCGAGGGCGAGCAGGCGGTCGTCCAACGCCCGGCCGTCGGCCTCGGGCAGGCCGACGATCGCCATGACGTGGCTCGCCAGATGTAACGATTTCCGGCCGGTGCGCGGATTGGTGCGCACGAGCGCCTGATTCGCGGGCGGCATGCGAAGGCGCTGTTCGTCCGACGTCGCGCCCGGCGCGAACTTTTCGCGGGACCAGGCGATCGAGTGGACGGCCATCATGCCGTCGAGGCGCTTGCGTTCCGCCGGGTCGAGGGCGTCGTAGGCCGCGGCGGTCGAAGCGAACTCGGTGTCGCCGCCGCCATTCCGCGGCAGTTCCCTGGCCGAAAGCAGCGAGAATTTCGCCGGCGTTTGCTTGAACGACGAATCGGTGTGCCAGAGGAAGTTGGCGCGTGTAAAAAGCGCCAGCTGGCTGTTCGGGTCTTTCAGCGTGCCGTCCGGAAGCACGTTCGACACGCGGACGATCTTTGAGCCGGCGCCGACCGCGCCGACCAGGGTCGATTCCAGCGGTCCCAGCTTCTCGCTGAAGGCGATCTGCGTGTCGTCGTCGAGCGGTTGATCGGGCATGACCAGCAGACCGTGGACGTCCGCGGCTTCCGCGATCGCCTCCATATCGGCGTCCGAGACGCCGTCCTGAATCCGGAAGCCCGTCAGGCGGGCGCCGAAATGCGGCGTCAGCGGCTCCACATGGACCGGCACCGGCTCAGACCTCGGCCTGGCGCGCCGGCTTCGGGGCGACGGGCGTGCGCTCGCCGTCGTTCGCCGTCGTGTCCGCCGGGGACCGGGAGCGCCGCGCTGCGCCGTGCGGCGCCGGAACGACGCGGATATGGTCGCCATAGACCAGCAGCACATTGTCGCCGGGCGCGAGCGGCGCTTCGCCCTTGGGCTGCACCACCGCGACGGTCTCCCCATTGTCGAGCCGCACGAGGTATTCGACGCCCTCGCTGCTGGTGATCGCCTCTTCGGCGGCCGCGCCGACGAGCGCGCCGACGACGGCGCCGGCGATCGCGCCCAGCATGGCGCCGCGTCGGTGGCCGGCATAACTGCCGCCGACGCCGCCGGCGGCGGCGCCGACCGCCGCGCCGACATTGCTGCGCGTGCCCTCGATCTTGACGTCGCGCACGGACAAGACGACCGCATCCTCGACCTCGACGGTCGAACCGACTTCGTCGCGGCTGTAGACGTCGGGCGAAAGGCTGCGGGCGCAGCCGCCGAGCGTCAGCCCGGCGATCAGGACAAGTGCAATGGCGCGCATGGCGGCATCTCCAGCATGGCTTGTAGTGAGAGCATAATGGATCACGTCCTTCGGCGTTAGCCCGCGATCAGGTCCGGCAGGGCGCGTAGTCCCGTGCTGCCGGGGAAAACCCGCTCGTCGAGCGCGGCCCGCGTGACGTTCAAATGGTTGCCGAGCACGCCTTTGAGAAGGGCGCGGAGGTCCGTCGTCGGCGCGAGGTCGCGTCCTTCCCGCCGAAAGGCCTGGCCAGTCCGCGACGACCTTGCCGCCGGCGACAGCGCCCCCGGCCACGAACGCGGCGGACCCGTAGCCGTGGTCGGTGCCGCCGCCGCCGTTCGGACGAACCGTGCGGCCGAACTCCGTCGCGGCCACGACGGCGGTCGACTTCCAGTGCGGCCCCAGACCCAGCTTGAGCGCAGCGAACGCCGCCGACAGGTCGGCCAGCAGGCGCCCGATCCGCCCGCCGTCGACGCCCTGGCCGCCGTGGGTGTCCCACTGCCCGCCTTCCAGCATCGCGATCCGCGGGCCGTCCGGCTGCGCCAGGAAACCGGCGGCGACCTCGGCGTTCGCGGCGAGGGCGAGGGGACGGCGGGTCCGCCCCATGGCCTGCCGCGCCTGGCTCGTCGCCATGTCCTGCGTCCTCAGTCCCGCGTCGAAGGCCTGCCGCAACAGCGCGTCATCCTGGTAAAGGCCGCGCACCCGGTCGATCAGGCTGTCCGGCAGCGCCGGCGCGTCGCGGGGGGCCCAACTCGTCACGCGGGCGTCGCCGTGCATGGCGAGCGGCAGGTTCGCGGCGATCGCAAGGCCGAGATCGCGGCGGCGGCCGCCGAGTTCGGCGAGCGCCCGGTTCAGCCAGCCGTCCGCATGTTGGAACGCGCGCACGCCGCCGCCCTCCAGCACGTTCTGCGCGTCGAAGTGCGACCGGGTCCGATGCGGCGGCGCGACCGCATGCGCGACGAGCAGTTCGCCTGCCATATAAAGGTCGAACGCTTGGCGCATCGCCGGATGCAGGGCAAAGCCGCGGTCGAGCGCAAGCGGGCCC
>DAINCG010000056.1:4579-7919 GCA_036732525.1 Pseudomonadota bacterium
GCCAGACCGCCGCGCATCGCCGCATAGTCCGCGTCGCCGAGGGGCGGCACGGCCGCTAGCCCGTCCATCGCGCCACGCAGCAGGATGAAGACGAAGCGCTTTTCGCCCGGCAGGTCCGCGAAGGCGAGGCCGGGATGGAGCGCCGCGGCGGCGAGCCCGCCGGCGAGCAGGGCGCGTCGGGATATGCCTGTCGTCATCGCCACATGAACTCCGGGCTCATCAGCAGAAGGGTCAGGCCCTGCGGGCCGCTTTCCGCCCCGGCGACCGAATCGGCAGTTCGCCGGGAAAGCGCGCCGCCGAACGTCTGCGCCGCGAGCACCGACGGGTCGAGCGCGGCCGGCGCATGGCCGGCGAACGCGGCGCTCCATTCCAATCGCCGCATCAGGGCGTCGGGCGCCGCCCAGACGTCGGCCGTGTCCGGATAGCCGGCGGGCGATCCGGCCATGAAGGGCGCCTGCCCGAACCCGGCGAGCGCCGCCGCGAGCCGGCCGGCCGGCAACGGACTGCCGCCGAGCGCCCGGACCGCCGCCGCCATATGGTCGACGGGGCTGCGGATCTTGGGGCCGGCGTCGATGGCGGCGGCGGCCTCGACCAGCGCCCACGACGTCCGGCGCAGGTCGCCGGCCGACTGCGCATAGCGTGCGGCGACATGGTCGACGGCGGCGGCGGGGGGCGCATCGGCGAAGAAGTGCCGGCAGAGCTTGGTCGCGAGGAAGCGCGCCGTCTCCGGCCGGCGCGCCAGGTCGCGGAGGGCGCGCTCGCCTTCGGCCAGGCCCTCTCCGTAGCGCTCGCCGAGCAGGATCTTGTCGCCGGGCTCATGGCGCCGGGGGAGGAAGACGAACGGGTCGTCCGTGTCCGGCGCGAACGGGCCGACTGGCGTCGTCCAGCCGGTGATCAGGCGGGACAGGGCGATGACGTCGTCCTGGCGGTATCCGCCGTTCACGCCAAGCGTGTGGAGCTCCAGGATCTCGCGGCCGAGATTTTCGTTGAGGCCGCGCCCGGCGCGCTGGCCGGCCGGCGAATCGGGTCCGACGGAGATTGCATTGTCGAGGTAGACCAGCATCGCCGGATGCTGCTCGACTGCGAGCAGCATTTCCTCGAACCGCCCGAGCACATGCGGACGGATCGCGTCGTCCTGAAAGCTCCGGACGAACGGCGCGACGCGCGGCTTGCCGTTGGCGGAGACCGTGAAGTGGTTGGTCCAGAACCAGACCAGGCGTTCGACGAACGGTCGCGGCGACAGCGCCCCCGCGACGAGGTCGGCGTCGAACCGGCCGACGAGGTCGCGCCGGGTTTGCTGGAAAAGCGCCTTCAGCGCCTCCTGTCGCGGCGCGCCTTTCGGCTGGTCTGCCGCCCTGCGAAACGCCCGAACGGCGTCGCGGAGCAGACGTCCGTCGGCCGGCGGCGTCGGCGCGACAAGCTGCTGGCCGAGCCAGCCTGCCGGGTCGCGCGCGGCCGCATCGAGCTCACCCGGGCCGGCGCCGAGGCCGAAGCGATGGGCGGCCTGGACCGCGGTCACAGTCATGTGGCGCCTCTGTCTGACGCTGGCGCGCCTCGAACGGGCGCCGAGTGGGCGGAAAACTGAACCGTTGCGGCGCAGCGCGCGCCCCTGTACCAATCTTGCGGGGACCATGGGGTAAGAATGAGGCGAAGTTGCGGCGTGCGAAACTGATTCTGTTCGTTTGCCTGCTCCTCGCGGCGACCGGGCGCATAGGCGATGCGGCGGCGGCGGGGATTTCGAAAATCGATACGCGGTTCACCTTCGACGGACGTCCGGTGCGCGTGGAGATATTCCGACCGAACGGGGAAGCTCAACCGCCTGCGGCGCTGGTGCTGCACGGCGCATCCGGCATTGGCGGGGGATGGTTCGTTTATCCGTTCGCCAAGGCGCTCGCCAAGGCGGGTCCCGCCGCCGCCGTCGTGCACTACTACGACGGCCTGGCCGGCGGACGGAAATCCAGTCCGAACATCTTCGAGACGCGGGACCGCATCCTGCGCAAGGCGATCGACTACGTTCTGGGGCGGGACGATATCCGGTCGGACGAGATCGGCGTCTATGGCATGTCGCTCGGCGGCTTCCATGCGCTGTCGCTTGGCGTGCGCGATCCGAGGGTGCAGGCGGTCTCTCGCAGCATATTCCGCTGCAGCAGGTTGAGCGATTGCCCGCCACGCTGCTGCTGCACGGCAGTCGGGACCGCGTCGTGCCGCTTGGCCGCGCGATCAGCGTTTCGAAGGCCATGGAAGCGGCGGGCCGGCGCACGGAAGTTAAGGTTTACAAGGGCGAGGGCCATTCCCTGTCGAAACGCGCCCATGCCGACGCAGTGCGCGCCGTCGCCCGATTTCTGTCAGGGGGCTTGCGTGGGCCCCGCCGGTTGGCGGAGAGTAGGCGCGGTTGACCGGCTCGCCGTTCCGCCGAGCCTGCGCCCGCCCGATTGGATTGGCCGACCCATGTCGACGCCGCCCGCAGACTTCCCTGAAGCCTACGAGGTCAGCGACCCGGACGACCCGCATGAAACGCTGACGGGCCTGTTCTACCAGCGCAAGGGCGGACCGATCGGCGAGGTCTACCTGTTTGCCGAACGCAAGCACTGCAACACCGGCGGTCTCGTGCATGGCGGACTGCTGATGACCATGGCCGATCTGGCGCTTTGCGCCGCTTGCCGCGACGGGCTGGTCGGCGAGCGCGCGATCACCGTATCCCTGAACGCGGAGTTCCTGGCCTCGGGCAAGGAAGGCGATTTCATCGCCGCCAAGGCGGAGTTGACCCGTCGCGGCAAGACTATGGCGTTCGCGCGCTGCGTGATCAGCGCCGGCGACCGCGACCTGATGACTGCGAGCGCGGTGACGCGCCGGGTGCCGCGCGTTTGAGCCGGCTCGCCAAATGCATTCTCGCGCTATTGGGCGCAGCTTGCGTCGGCGCGGCGCACCCGCAGGCCGGCGCGGGCAGCCTCGACGGCCCCGAGATCGCGGACTATCGCGTCTGGCGTTCGAACCGCTGCTACAAGCCGCCGCCGCCGCCGGTCAGGATCAGCGATCCCCTGACCTACAACCTCGCGGTCGACGCCTTCAATCGCTACTTCGACCAGATGAAGGTCTTCATGGAGTGCGTCGGCGCGGAGGCGAATCAGGACTATGAGGCGATGCGCAAGGTGCTCGAAACCGGGCTCGGCCGCGCCCGCCAGGACGCGCTCGAAGACCTCGAACGATCACGCGCCGCGATCGAACGCTATCGCGGGACCTATTCCGGCCCCGCCTTGAACGCGGAACGTCCGCCCCGCCGTTGAGCCCCGCGTCGTTGGGCCGCTTGCAGACCCGGAAGCGGCATCGCACAATCGGCCGA
>DAINCG010000056.1:7929-12685 GCA_036732525.1 Pseudomonadota bacterium
CCAGATGGAATATCGAATGCAGCATCCGCACGCTGAAAAGCTCGCCGACGTCGCCGCGATCACCGACGGTTTCGCCGGCCTCGGCTACATCTGTTCGAAGGCGATCGCGACGGCGCTTTTCATCGCCGGCAATCTGGGCAAACCCCTGTTGGTGGAGGGGCCGGCCGGCGTCGGCAAGACCGAACTCGCGAACACCATGGCTGCGTTCGTCGAACTGCCGATGATCCGGCTGCAGTGCTATGAGGGCCTCGACGAGGCCAAGGCGCTTTACGAGTGGCGGTACGCCAAGCAGCTGCTCTACACCCAGATTCTGCGCGACAAGATCGGCGAGGTCCTGGGCGGGGCGGAGACGCTGAAGGATTCGATGGCGCGGCTGCACGCGCACAGCGACCTCTTCTTCTCCGAGCAGTTCGTCGCGCCGCGGCCTCTGCTGAAGGCGCTCAGGGAGGAGGAGGGCTGCGTCCTCCTGATCGACGAGATCGACAAGGCCGATCACGAGTTCGAGGCCTTCCTGCTTGAGATTCTGTCGGAATTCCAGGTTTCGATCCCGGAGCTCGGCACGATCAAGGCGAAGCGCCGGCCGTTCGTCTTTCTGACCTCGAACAACACGCGGGAGCTTTCCGACGCGCTGAAGCGCCGCTGCCTGCATCTCTACGTGCCGTTCCCGGATGCGAAGTTGGAACAGAAGATCCTGAGGGCGCGCGTGCCGGAGATCGCGGACAGCCTGATGCGCCAATTGGTCGCCTTCGTGCAGGGCGTGCGCGAGCTCGACCTGAAGAAACACCCCTCGGTCAGCGAAACGATCGACTGGGCGCGGGCGCTGATGCTGCTGAACGCCTCCGAGCTCGATGGCGACCTCGTCCGCGAGACCCTGAACGTCATCCTGAAGTTCGAAGAGGATATCCAGGCGGTCGACCGGCAGGTCCTGGAACTGGTCCGCCAATCGGAGAAGGCGCGGCCGGTCGCGGCCGCGGACTGAGGCCGCCGCCGCCATGCGGGGCGAGATCGACCGGACGCTCGTCAACTTCCTGAAGGCGGTCAGGGGCGCCGACGTGCGCGTCTCCGTCGCCGAAAGCCTCGACGCCGCGGAGGTTGCGGAGTTTGTCGGCTGGGAAAACCGGGACCTGATGAAGCAGGGCCTCGGTCTGGCCCTGGCGAAGACGCCGGAAGAGAAGGATCGCTTCGACGCCTGTTTCGATGCGTTCTTCGCCGCGGTCGCGGATCGGTCGGACGCCGAGGACGACGGGTTCTCCGGCGCCGATGTCGACAACGATCTCGCCCGCATGCTCCTCGACGACGACCGGGCCGAGCTGATGGCGGCGATGGAGGAGGCGGCGGCGGAAGTCGGCCTCGAAAACATCCGATTCTTCACCCAGCGCGGTCTCTATACCCAGCGCATCCTCAGGCAGATGGGTCTCGAAGGCCTCGACGCGGCCATCCGGGAGGCCGCGGCGGCAGGCGGCATGGGCGAGGGCGAAGGACAGGGTCAGGGCGGCGGCAGCCAGGGCCAGGCGGCCGCGCTCGAGGCGGCGCGGGCGCGGTTGTTCGAATCCGCGCGGGATCTGGTCGAGCGCCGGCTCTCGTTATACGGCGCTGAAACCAGCCGCGACCTCCGCGAGAGCCGCCTGCGGCGCAGCCGGCTCGGCAATCTCGACCGGCGCGACCAGGAAGAGATGCGCCGCCTCGTCGCCCGGATTGCGAAGCGGCTCGCGGCGCTGCATTCGCGGAAGCCCAAGCGCCGCAACAGGGGCATGCTCGACCTACGCCGGACCATGCGCCGGAACTACGCCAATGACGGGATCATGTTCGATCTCGAATGGAAGCGGAAGAAGATCGCGAAGCCCAAGGTGATGGCGATCTGCGACGTTTCGGGCTCGGTCGCGGCCGTCGCGCGCTTCCTGCTGCAGTTCCTGTATGCGCTGCACGACATCCTGAACGACGTCCGCAGCTTCGCCTTCTCCGGCAAGCTGATCGAGACCAGCGAATTTTTCGAGCGACACGATGTCGAGACGGCGGTCGACCATGTCATGAGCGCGGTCGGCTACATGCCGACCGACTATGGCAAGAGCCTGGAGGACTTCCGCGAAGGCTTCCTGGAGGACGTCGACAAGCGCACGACCATCGTCATCCTGGGCGACGGACGATCGAACAACACGGACCCGCGTTCCGACATCATGAAAGAGATCAGCGAGCGGGCGAAACGCGTGCTGTGGCTCAATCCGGAGCCGCCGCCGCTCTGGGGCACGGGCGATTCGGAAATCTATCGCTACAAGCCCTATTGCGGGCTGATGCGCGAGGTCAACACGCTCCAGCATCTGGAGCGGGTCGTGAACGATCTGGTCAAGGTGGTGAAGGCGGCGTCCTGATCCGACCGCCGGTCGATCAGTCGGCCGTTACGAGATGATGCTCCCGCATCGTCTGGCGAAAGCAGCCGCGGGCGCCGCGAATGCGGCCCGTGTCGGGGTCGACCATGGCCTCGGCGATCGCCATGCCCATGATCGTCGCGCCCCCGGCGGCGTTCAATCCGGCCGCCGTCCATTCCTTGGGCCGACGGCCGAATTGGAAACCGCTGACGCCGCAGGAGAACAGTGAGCGGAACGGCGCGCCGATCAGGCTGGCGGCCGGCCGGCCGAAAATCACGTTCGGCGCCAAGAGTTCGAATGCCCCGTCGGGACCGATCTCCCAAACGCAATCGACCGCGAGATGCAAAAGCGTGCGGTAGCGTTCGCGGGAGATTTGCAGCGCCTCGCGGACGCCCGTCGCGACGGTGACGTCCCGGCCGAGGGCCAGCGCCAAGGCGTCGCCCCAGGGCGCGACGTCGAATTCCAGCAGGGCGTCCCGGTCTTCCATCTCGACGGCCATGATCCGCCGCGTGGCCGTCCGCGTGCGGCGCGCCGTCCGGGCGAGCGTCAAAAGTTCCTTGAGCGCGGCGGGATCGCCGGCGACGGCCCGGCCGCAGGCATTGGCTTCGATCGCGTCGACCCCGTCCAGCAACAGCGCAGGCTCCGCCAGGGCGGCGAATGGGCCGTTCGGCGCGAACGCAGCCTGCGCGGCCGCCAAGGCCGGCGGCTCGTTCGACGCCGCCAGCCTTATCGCTGGCGCGGTTGTCGCGATCGGTTCATGGTTGGCCACGTCGCCGCTCCGTTCGTCGCCCGCGAAGGGCCACCCAGGGCGTCTATGGCATACAGGGTTAACCGGTTCTGAATTCCGCAAAAACGAACGGCCGGGCAGAGAGCCCGGCCGCCGTCATTTGCTCGGGTCGAAACCCGCCCCGAATCAGGTCCAGAGCAGGGCCGCGACGTCGTTGTAGCGCACGCCGTCGACTTCGACCGCGAGGTCTTCCCAGTTCGCGACCAGCAGGCCGAAGCCGCTGTCGTAGAACGGGCCGCCCGAGTGGCCCGGGTCGGCTGTCGCCGCGATATGCGCGTCGAGCGCCAGGATCTGGCCCTGAAGCGTGGCGTCGCCCGCCTCGGCGGCCGTCAGCCGGAGAACGAGCAGATCGTTGTCGAAGCTGCCGTCGTAGATATCGACTTCGCCGCCGGTATGCTGGCTGAAATTGTAGAAGCCGATATCGTCGCCGGAGTCGCCGAAGACCTTATCGGAGCCCGCGCCGCCGTCCATCCGGTCGTTGCCGGAGCCCCCGGCCAGCCGGTCGTCGCCGACATTGCCGAACAGCCGGTCGTCGCCCGAACCGCCGAAGATCTGGTCGTTCCAGCCCTGGCCGTCGATGTGGTCGTTGCCGGAGCCGCCGACGATGAAGTCGTCGCCGTCGCCGCCCCAGGCTTCGTCGTCGCCGTGGCCGAGATTGATATTGTCGTTCCAGTCGCCGCCGTCGACCCAGTCGTCGCCATTGCCGGCGTCGATCAGGTCGTCGCCGTCTTCGCCCCAGATGCGGTCGTTGTCGTCGCCGCCCCAGATCTGGTCGCTGCCGTCGCCGCCGCGGATCTGGTCGTCGCCCCGGCCGCCGGACAGGAAGTCGTGGCCGACATTGCCGAAGATCCGGTCGTCGCCATTGTTGCCGTAGACGGTGTCGTCGCCGCCCTGGCCGTCGAGCTTATCGTCGCCGTCCTGACCGAAGATCTTGTCCTGGTGGGCGCCGCCCCAGATCGAGTCGTTGCCCGTGCCGCCGACCAGATAGTCGTCGCCGTCGCCGCCGTCGATGAAGTCGTCGCCGGCGCCGCCGAGCGCCCGGTCCTGACCCTGCTCGCCATAGAGCGAGTCGTCGCCCGCGTCGCCGCGCAGCATGTCGTCGCCATCGCCGCCATAGAGCGTGTCGTTGTCGTTCAGGCCGTAGAGCCGATCCTGGCCCTGGTCGCCGTGCAGAACGTCATCGCCATTGCCGCCGGACAGACGGTCGTCGCCGTCGCCGCCGGACAGGTCGTCCTTGCCGTCCTTGCCGTAGAGCTTGTCCTGACCCTGATCGCCGGTCAGCGTGTCGTCGCCGCCGTGGCCGACCACGATGTCGTCGCCATCGCCGCCATGGGCGACGTCGTCGCCGGCATTGCCGAGGAGCATGTCCTGGCCATTGCCGCCGAAGAGGAGGTCGGCGCCGTCGCCGCCGCTGAGCTTGTCCTCGCCGTCTTCGCCGCGGAGCTCATCGTCGCCGTCGCCGCCGTTCAGCCAGTCGGAGCCGTTGCCGCCATCGAGGTAATCGTCGCCCTCGTTGCCGTTGATCTCGTCCGAGCCGTCGCCGCCCCAGATGCGGTCGAGGCCAAGGCCGCCGGACAGACGGTCGTCGCCGTTGTTGCCGGAAATT
>DAINCG010000056.1:12695-13400 GCA_036732525.1 Pseudomonadota bacterium
GTCGTCGCCGTCGCCGCCCTGGATGCTGTCGTTGTTGTCCCGGCCGAACAGCTTGTCGTCCCCGCCGAGGCCAAGGATCAGATCAGCTTCGTTCCCCCCGGTAAGGGTTTCGCCGGCCGGGGTGCCCGTAAAGGTTGCCATTCACTGTCTCCAAAGAGCACGTGTTGCGACTCCTTTCCTGGCGATGCCCTCTTTGGAGGCGGAGAACGGCGGGACTACTGTCGTGCGCGTCGCCCAAGTCGAGTTGAGGACACTGCTTAACAAGTTGTTACCGTACGTCAAGGTCGCGACACGACCTCGCGCTAATCCTTTCGTGTTTCTGGAGCTTTCGTCACATTCCCCGGCAGATTATGGTGAGGCGAACGCTGCATTCTGAGGCGAGGAAAATGGCACTGAAAAAGGGCTACAAGGCGCTGCTCGAAGAGGCGAACGCCAAGGTTCCGACGCTGAGCGTCGACGAGGCCGCCGCACGGATCGAGGACGAGAACACCGTCATCGTCGACATCCGCGATGTCCGCGAACTCGACCGCGAAGGCATGATTCCCGGCGCGCGGCACGCGCCGCGCGGCATGTTGGAGTTCTGGGCGGCGCCCGACAGTCCCTATTTCAAGGACTGGCTCGCCGACGAGGGCAAGACCTACGTGTTCTATTGCCAGAGCGCGTGGCGGAGCGCGCTTGCGACGGCGGACCTGATGGCCATGGGCG
>DAINCG010000056.1:13477-14779 GCA_036732525.1 Pseudomonadota bacterium
AGCCGGTCGCCGAACGCCCGAAGAAGAAGGGTTAAGCCCAATGAATATCACGAAGGGCGTGAAGGAACTCTGCGCCGAAGCGGAAGCGGAGATCGAAAACATCCCGGCCGAGCAGGCGGTGCAGCTTGCGGACGATCCGGCGGTGCAACTCGTCGACATCCGCGACGTCCGGGAACTGGACCGGGAAGGCCAGGTGCCGGGCGCGCTGCATGCGCCGCGCGACATGCTCGAATTCTGGGTCGATCCCGAAAGCCCCTACTACCGGGAGGCGTTCGGCGCCGAAAAAAAGTATGTGCTGTTCTGCGCCGGCGGGCTTCGCTCCGCGCTTGCGACAAAACGTCTGCAGGACATGGGCTTCGGCCCGGTCGCGCACATCGTCGGCGGCTACGGCGCCTGGAAGGAGGCCGGCGGCCCGACGGAGCCCCGCCCGCAGAAAAAATCCTGACCGGACGCGGCCAGCGCCATGTCGGAATGGGACTACATCGTCGTCGGCGGCGGCTCGGCGGGTTCGGTGCTCGCCAACAGACTGTCCGCCAAGCCGGGCAATCGCGTTTTGGTGATTGAAGCGGGGCCGGACACGCCCCACGGCGACATCCCGCCGGAGATTCATTCCAGCTACCCGGGCGTCGCCTATTTCGACCCGCGCTTTCACTGGACCGAACTCAAGGTCACGACCCAGCCGAAGCAACATAACGACCCGAGCTTCCAGCCGCCGCGGCGCTCCTACGAGCAGGCGCGCATCATGGGCGGCGGCTCGTCGATCAACGGCCAATTGCTCAATCGCGGCGCGCCGACTGATTTTGACGGCTGGCGCGACATGGGCGTGGCCGGCTGGGGCTGGGACGACTGCCTGCCCTACTTCAAGAAGCTCGAGCGCGATCTCGACTTCCCGGACAGCGAGTGGCACGGCGATTCGGGCCGGATCACGGTCCGCCGCCTCTTCGAGGAGCAGTGGACGGGGCACAGCCTCGCGGCCAAGCAGGCGTTGCTCGACGCCGGCTACGAATATATCGAAGACCAGAATGGGGCCTTTCGCGACGGCTTCTTTCCGCTGACCATCTCGAACGTCTTCGACCGGCGCGTCTCCGCCGCCATCGGCTATCTCGACCCGCCGACGCGGCGGCGGCCGAACCTGACCATCATGGCGGAGACCCGCGTCAGCGAGATCGTCTTCGACGGCCTGAAGGCGACCGGCGTCAAGGCGGTCCGGAAGGGCGGCCAGACGGAAACGTTGAAGGCCGCCCGCGAAGTCATCGTCTCCTCGGGCGCGCTGCATTCGCCGGCGCATCTGATGCGCGCGGG
>DAINCG010000056.1:14857-15394 GCA_036732525.1 Pseudomonadota bacterium
TTGGCCAGAACCTGCAGGACCATCCGTCGGTCAGCGTTTCGGGCTACCTTCCGGCCGGCCAGCGCGTCGTCCGTGACGATGTCCGCCACATGCATATCGGCTGGCGTTTTTCTTCGAACATGCACGACGCGCCGCCGGGCGACATGTTCGCCGCGCAGATTTCGAAGTCGGCGTGGCACGACCTCGGCAAGCGGCTGGGATCCTTCCTGATCTGGGTCAACCGAACCTATTCGACCGGCGAGGTGAGGCTCGCGACCCGGGACTGGCGCGACGAACCGGCGGTCGACTTCGGCCTGTGCAGCGACCGGCGGGATGTCGACCGACTGTCGGACGGCTTCCGCCGCGCGGCGCGCCTCATGCTGTCGGACGCGATGCGCCAGGTCGCGGTCAATCCGTTCCCGACGGCTTATACGGAGCAGGTCCGCAAGATCGCCAAGGTGAACGGCCGCAACAAGGCGATCACCTGGGTGATGGGCAAGCTGATGGACGGGCCGGAACCGCTCAGGAAGCTGCTGATCGAGAAGGTCGTCACCGGCG
>DAINCG010000057.1:0-7723 GCA_036732525.1 Pseudomonadota bacterium
CGTCCGGCGTCATGATCCCGGCCGCGCAGACCGAATCGACGGCGCGCAGCAGGCGGTCGGCCGCCTCCGGCTCGCCCAGGTGCTGCAGCATCTGGGCGCCGGTCCAGAAGGTGGCGACAGGGTTGGCGACGCCCTTGCCGGTGATGTCGAATGCAGAGCCGTGGATCGGCTCGAACATGGAGGGATGGCGCCCTTCCGGATTGATGTTCGCCGTCGGCGCGACGCCGATGCTGCCGGCGAGCGCGCCGGCGAGATCGGACAGGATGTCGGCGTGCAGGTTGGTCGCGACGATGGTGTCGAGGCTCTTCGGGTTCAGGGTCATGCGCACGGTCATCGCGTCGACCAGCATCTTGTCCCAGGTGACGTCTGGATATTCCGCCGCGACCTCGGCCGCGATCTCGTCCCACATGACCATGCCATGGCGCTGGGCGTTCGACTTGGTGACGACGGTCAGGAACTTCCGGGGCCGCGACTGCGCCAGCTTGAAGGCGTAGCGCATGATCCGGGTGACGCCGACGCGCGTGAAGATGGCGACCTCGGTCCCCACCTCCTCGGGCATGCCGCGGTGGGCGCGACCGCCATGGCCGGAATATTCGCCTTCGGAGTTCTCGCGGACGATGACCCAGTCGAGATCGCCGACGTCGACGTCCCGGAGCGGCGAGCGGATGCCGGGCAGGATGCGCGTCGGACGGACATTGGCGTACTGGTCGAAGTTCTGACAGATACGCAGCCGTAGGCCCCAGAGCGTGATGTGATCGGGCACGTCGGGCGCGCCGACCGCGCCGAAATAGATCGCGTCGAAGGGCTGCAACTGTTCCAGCCCGTCCTCCGGCATCATCAAGCCGGTCTTCTTGTAATAGTCGGTGCCCCAGTCGAAAGTCTCAAACTTCAGCGTCATGTCGCCGACCCGGCCGGCCAAGGCCTCCAGCACGGCGACGCCCGCATCGATGACCTCGGGGCCGATTCCGTCCGCCGGAATGGCCGCAATCCTGTACTCACGCATCTCGATCGTTCCCGGTGTGCTATGGCGCGGGCCGGACGGAGACTGGACCCGCAGTCGTTTTCAGAAGAACCGCTCCGTCACTTGCGGCCGTCCCGCCATGTCTCGATCCAGAGCGTGGTGGAATACTGATGTCCCGTCGGCTCCACGCCTTCGAGCCAGGGCGGCAGCACGAAGGGTTGCGCGCGGAAATAAAGCGGCAGCGCCGGCAGATCGGCGGCATAGATCCGCTGCAGCTCCGCCCAGAGCGCGCGGCGGCGTTCGTCGTCGAGCTCGACCTCGATCCGGCCCAGAAGGTCGTCGACTTCGGGATTGGCGTAGCCGGTGTATTTCTGGCCCGCCCAGCCGTTCGCTTCCGTCGGGATCATCTCCGAATGCAGCGTCGTCCGGGGCGGGTTCTCCGGCGAGGAGAGCCAGGCGAACATGGCGAGGCCGTCGAACTGCCGCTTGGTCACGGTCTCGCCGAAGAAGACGCGCGCCGGCTGGTTGCGGATGTTGGCGCGCGCGCCGATCTTCGCCCAGTCGCTTTGCAGCGATTGCTGGGCAAGTTCCCGAAGCCGGTCGCCCGCCGTCGTCATAAAGTCGAACGAGAGCAGCGTCCCGTCCCCGTTCCGGCGGACGCCGTCGGACCCCATCGTCCAGCCCGCTTCGTCGAACAGTGCGGCCGCACGCTCCGGATCGTAGGGATACTTGGTCAGGTCGTCCGTTGCGGCCGGGTCTTCGGGCGCGACGTTGGAATGCGCGACCGGCTGGCGGCCGCCGAACAGCGCCTGCGAAATGCCTTCCCGATTGGCCGCGAGCAGCAACGCCTGACGCACCCGACGGTCCATCAATGCCGGATGGTCGAGGTCGACGTCGATATGCTCGTAGATCAGACCGGTTCGGTAGACGAAGCGGTACCGGCCGCGCGCCCGGCGTTCGAGGGCGATCGCCTGGTCGATGGTGAGGCCAAGCTCGCCCGCGATGTAGTCGATGGCGCCGGAACGAAGGTTCGCTTCGAGCGCCGCCGTCGCGCCGATGGCGCGGACGACGATACGGTCGAATGCAGGCCTTTCGCCCGGCCAGTGCGAGTTAGGCTCCAACGTGATCGAGGCGCCCACATCGGTGGCGACGACCTTGTATGGCCCGTTGTAGAGCCCCGGCGTTCCAGGCGCCGCGACATAGTTGGTGCGGTTCCGATAGCTCGCCGGATCGGCCTCGAACACCTGGCGTTCGATGTGCGCCGGCAAGGGATGCAGGGCCAGCAGATTGTAGCGGTGCTCGACCCGGTCGTTGATCAGCGTGAATGTGCGGTCGTCGATCTTCCGGACTTCGAGCAGCCGGCGATAGCTCTCTGCGTCCGGCACGCCGCTCTGCGGGTGGCGGCCGACCTCCCAGGCGAAGATGACGTCGTCGACGGTCACCGGCACGCCGTCCGCCCAGGTCAGGCCCTCGATGATCCGGTAGGTGACGGCGACGCCCTCTCCTGATCCGTCGCCCACGTCCTTCGGGACGGGAACGCGTTCCGCCCCGCCGTTCTCGAAGGTCGGCAGTTCCTCGCAGATCAGGCAGAGGGGCTCCCAGTCCTTGTCGAAGACGACGAACGGGCGGGCCGACATGCCGAGCACATAGGACTTCGCCAGCATCGAATCGATCGCCGGGTGCAACGTCGACGGATACTGGGTGACGCCGATGACCAATTGCCGCGCCGCCGCCGGCGCGGCCCAGAGCACCGCGGCGACGCAAGCGAGGACGGCGATGCGTCGCATCCGGTTCAGCCCGCCTTCGCGGCCCAGCCGTCCGGATCTGCCAGGAAGGCGCGGACCTCGCTCGCGACCTTCGGCGAGAAATAGCCGTCCTGCTCGGCCACGCGGATCACGTCGGCCCAGGTCGCGAGATCGTGCAGCGCCACCCCTTCCTTCGCCAGGTTGCCGCGGCTCTCCGGGAAGATGCCGTAGTGGAAGACGACGAAGGCGTGGGACACCTGCGCGCCGGCCTGCTTCAGGGCGTTGATGAAGTTCATCTTGCTGCCGCCGTCGGTCGCCAGATCCTCGACCAGGACGACGCGCTGGCCCTCGACCAGTTCGCCCTCGATCTGCGCCATGCGCCCGAAGCCCTTGGGCTGCTTGCGCACATAGAGCATCGGCAGGCCCATGCGCTCGGCGATCCAGGCGGCGAACGGAATGCCGGCGGTCTCGCCGCCGGCGATGGCGTCGATGCTCTCATAGCCCGCCGCCCGCTCGATCGTCTGGACCGCCATGTCCATCAGCCGCGCCCGGGCGCGCGGATAGGAGATCAGCTTGCGGATATCGACGTAGACGGGGCTCTTCCGGCCGGACGTGAAGACGAACGGCGTCTCGCCGTCATAGGCATAGGCCGCCTTGATCTCGAGCAGGATGCGGGCGGCTTCGTCGGCGGCGTCGGACATGGAAAGCCGGATTCCCTTCGCTGTGGCCTGGGTCTACTGTAGGCCCTGCTTACCAGCACGCCTATTCCCTTGCCAGCATCGAGCGCGCATTGACGGATATCTCCCTGACGAGCCTTTCCGCGGGCGCGATGGCCTACATTGCCGCCTGCGCGTTCCTCAGCGCGACCTTCCACAGCGTTTCCGGTTATGCGGGCGGACTGATCCTGGCAATCTGCCTGGCGCCCGTGATCGGCGTTAAGGCGACCGTGCCCGTCTTGGCGATGTCCCTGCTCATCTCCCACACCAGCCGCGCCTGGGCGTTCCGCGGCGGATTCCAGTGGCCGATCTTCCGGGACGTGATGACGACGGGGGTCCCCGGCATCATTTTGGGCGCTTCGATCTACAGCATCCTGCCGATCGGCTGGGTCGCCGTGGTGCTCGGGCTGTTTCTGCTGGGCGCGGCGCCGCTGCGTCGGCTTATGCAGCGCATGAACGTAGAGGTCGGGCGCAAGTCGCTGATGGGGGCCGGCGTGCCGTTCGGCGTGCTCTCCGGCGCGGCGATCGGCGCCGGCATGATCCTGGCCCCCTTCTTCCTGGCCGCCGGCCTCGCCGGCGAGACGTTGCTGGGCACAATGGCGGCCGTCGCCTTCACGACGAACGTCCTGAAGACCCTCGTGTTCAGCGGCTTCTCGGTGCTGACGGCCGATCTTGCGATCCTGGGCGCGACGGTGGGCGCGTGCGCCGTGCCGGGGAACCTGCTCGGCCGATGGATCGTCAGGAACACGCCGATCCGCGTGCACATCGCAATGGTCGAGGCCGTCGTCGCGGCTGGCGGCTGCTATTTCCTGTGGATCGCCGCCCGGGAGTTCGGCTGGCTCGGCTGAGCCCTGCTTGCGCTTTTCCGCGATATGAAAACAATCGGTTCATGATCCCGCAAACGGAGGCAGGACTTATGGCGCGTGCGCCCGAGACCTATGACGCCGTCGTCGTCGGCGCCGGCTTCGCCGGCATGTACATGCTGCATTGCCTGAGGAAGATGGGCTTCTCGGCCCGCGTCTACGAGGCGGGCGACGGCGTCGGCGGCACCTGGTACTGGAACCGGTATCCCGGCGCGCGCTGCGACATAGAAAGCCTGCAGTACTCCTATTCCTTCTCCGAGGACCTGGACCAGGAATGGACATGGACGGAGAAATACGCGCCGCAGCCGGAGATCCTGGCCTACGCGAACCACGTCGCGGACAGGTTCGACCTCCGCCGCGACATCCAGTTCGAAACCCGCGTCACGTCCGCCGTGTATGACGAGACGTCGCATCGCTGGCGGGGCGACATCGCGGATGCGCAGTTCCTGATTATGGCCGTCGGCTGCCTGTCCGCCGCCAACAAGCCGGAATTCCCCGGCCTCGACGGGTTCGAAGGCGAAATCTATCACACCGGCGAGTGGCCGAAGGAGGGCGTCGACTTCACCGGCAAGCGCGTTGCAGTCATCGGCACAGGCTCGTCGGCGATACAGTCGATCCCGATCATCGCGGAACAGGCGAAGGCGCTGACGGTCTTCCAGCGCACGCCGAACTATTCCGTGCCGGCCTGGAAC
Source organism: Pseudomonadota bacterium (assembly GCA_036732525.1). Lineage (GTDB taxonomy): Bacteria > Pseudomonadota > Alphaproteobacteria > Bin95 > Bin95 > VMCJ01. Next base: position 4,978 of record DAINCG010000057.1, read on the forward strand.
GAAGAACTCGACCCCGAATACGTCGCGAAAGTGAAAGCGACCTATCCGGAACTCCGGGCGAAGGCGCGCGCACGGCCAACCGGCTTCTATTTCCCCTTCAACCTCACCTCCGCTCTCGACGCGACGCCGGAGGAGCGCCGGAAGGTCTATGAGGAGTTCTGGGACCGAGGCGGCCTGCCCTTCCTCGGCGCCTATAGCGATCTGCTGTTCGACAAGGCGGCGAACGATACGATCGCCGACTTCGCGCGCGAGAAGATCCGCGCCGTCGTCGACGACCCGGAAACGGCCGACCTGCTCTGCCCCGACAACGTGTTCGGCTGCAAGCGGCTCTGCGTAGATACCGGCTACTACCAGACCTTCAACAAGCCGCACGTGAAGCTCGTCGACGTCTCGAAAACGGGCGTCGAGCGGATCACGCCCCATGGCGTCGTCGCCGGCGGGGAAGAATATGCGGCGGACGCGATCGTCTGCGCGACCGGCTTCGCGGCGATGACCGGGTCTTTCGACCGCATCCGGATCGTCGGCCGCAACGGCCTGCCGCTGACGAAGAAGTGGGAGGCCGGTCCGCGAACCTATCTCGGCATCACGACAGTCGGCTTCCCGAATTTCTTCATGATCACCGGCCCTGGCAGCCCGTCCGTGCTGGCCAACATGATCACCTCGATCGAGCAGCACGCGGACTGGATTTCGGACTGCCTCGCCCACATGCGCGACATCGGCGCGGCGGAAATCGAACCGACCTTGCCATTCGAGGACGACTGGGTCGACCACGTGAACGAAGTGTCGGAAATCTCGCTCCGCTCGACCTGCAGCTCCTGGTATGTCGGCGCGAACATCCCGGGCCGGCCGCGGGTCTTCATGCCTTATATCGGCGGATTTCCGATCTACGTGCAGAAGTGCAACGAGGTCATGGAAAAGGGCTTTGAAGGCTTCGAATTCGACAAGACGCCGAAGCGCAATGCCGAACCCGCCGTCCGCATGACCGAACGCTGGCGCGCCGAACTCGACCTCGAAGTGATGTCGCCTGCTATGATCGCGGCGCGGAAAGTCCCGGTTGTCTGACGCCACAGCGAAATTGAGGAGCCGCCCATGACCCCCGAAAGCATCCTCTCGCACCAAGCCAATGTCCTGACGGACGCGCAGCGGAGCTTCTATTTCGAGAACGGCTTCGTCGCGGCGCCCGGCGCCGCGCCGCCCGAGATGCTGGCCCGCATCCGCGCGCTCTCGGAGGCATTCCTGGAGCGCAGCCGTAACGCGACCGCGTCCGATGGGATGTTCGACCTCGGTCCCGAGCATTCGGCGGAACGGCCGCACGTCCGCCGCATCCGCCGGTGCGTCGACCACGATCTGGGCTTCTGGGAGATCGCGACGTCCGACTTCATGACCGGGATCGCCGCCGACCTCGTCGGCCCGGACGTCAAGTTCCACAGCGCAAAGCTGAACTACAAGTGGCCGGGCGGCGGCGAGGTGGTGAAGTGGCACCAGGACATCACCGCCTGGCCGCACACCAATTACAGCCCGGTGACGCTCGGCATCTATCTCGACGACGTCGACCGCAAGGTCGGCCCGCTCGCCTGCGTGCCCAAAAGCCATGAGGGACCGCTCTACTCCCATTATGGCCCGGACGGCAATTGGACAGGCCATATGTCCGACGAAGACGCGGACGCGGGCAATGCGGCCGCTGCGGTCGATCTGACCGGGCCGGCCGGCACGGTAATCGCGATCAACTGCCGGACGATCCACGGTTCGATCGCCAACGCCACGGACAAGGTCCGGCCGCTGCTGCTCTACGTCTACAGTTCCGCCGACGCCTTCGCTTGGATGCCGGCGCCCACGCCAACCAGCCACACGGGCGAGATCGTTCGCGGCAAGCCGGCTGTCCTGCCGCACATGGACCCGCGCCCCTGCCCCGTGCCGCCCGACTGGTCGAAGGCGGGATACGGCTCGATCTTCACGGCGCAGACGGCCCGCGCGGCGGCGGAGTAGCGATCAGGGCGACCGCCCGGTCGAGCGCGGCGGGGCCGACCTCCGTCAGGAGGCGATGCAATCCGCCGGCGTCGAGTCCCATGACCGGTCGGTTCGCGGCGCCTGCCGCCTCCCCGAAACATGTCGCCGCGAGCGCGGTCAGCCGCGCCGCCGCGTTCGGCTGATCCATGACGGCCTTCAACGCGGCGTTCGCGGTCTGGATCACGCCCCGGACCGCCTCCCGCTCGCGCGAGTTCGGCGGCGCGTTGAGCCAGACCGGCTCCAGAACCTCATGCGCCTCCCAGAAGTAGCCAGCCTTCAGAAGACGGAGTCCGTGCCGCCAAGCCGGATTGTCGGGACCATCGGTGACGTCAGGCGTCGCTGCGCGAACGGCGGCGAATAGGGCGGGATAATGCCGTGCGTTCCGGCCCGGCCGGTGCGCGTAGGGCGGCAGCGGAAACGTCACGGACCGAGGACGCGACGCGCGAACCGGGCGATGGCGGCGACCGTCTCCTCCGCCTTTTCCCGGTGCGGCGAATGCCGGCAGCCCGGCAGGATCAGGCGTTCGACGGGCTGGGGCGACCGGCGTTCCAGCGCCTCGATATGCGACAGCGTGCCGTATTCGTCCTCCGCTCCCTGGATGGCGAGCACGGGCGCTTGGAAACGGTCGATGCAGGGCTCAATGTTCCACCGGCCCGCAAAACCGGGATCGAGCCAGGCGCCCGACCAGCCGAGGAACGTCGCGTCCGCGTCCCGGTGATGGCGGGCCAAACCGTCGCGC
>DAINCG010000057.1:7733-15389 GCA_036732525.1 Pseudomonadota bacterium
GGAAGGCCGCGGCCGTCTCGGCGATGGAAGCCTGTCCGCCGGGTTCGGTGAAAAAATGCGGCGCGATCAGGACCAGTCCGCGAATGCGGTCATGCCGAATGGCGCCCGCATGGATGGCCACGATCGACGCGCCATCGCTGTGCCCGACAAGCACGCCCCGTCGGAAACCGATCGCCGCCAGGACGGCCGGCAGCGCCACGGTCGCCTCGTGCTCCATGTAGTCGAGCGGCCAGGGCGGCGGCCGCGCTTCCGATTGCCCGTATCCAAAGCGTGACCACGCGAAGACGCCGAGCCCCGTCGCCGCCGCGAGGACGTCGGGAAAGTCGCGCCAGAGGCTTAGGGAACCCAGGCCTTCATGCAGCATCACCAGCGTCGGCGCCGCGTCCGGCGCCGGGCCGACGCAGCGATATTCGAGCGAACGGCCGTCGATCTGGAAGAAACCTCCCGCCCCGTCGGCCCAGCGGACCGGCGTCACGATGCGTCGGCGCGGAGCTTGAAGCGCTGGATCTTGCCGGTCGCCGTCTTCGGCAGGTCGTCGGCGAATTCGATCCAGCGCGGATACTTCCACATGCCGACCTTCGCCTTGACGTGCTCCTTGAGCGCCTCGTCGAGCCCCGCCCGCCCCGCGCCGTTCTTCAGGACCACGTAGGCCATCGGCTTCTCGAGGCCCTCATCGTCCCGCCTGGCGACGACGGCGGCTTCAAGGACGCTTTCGTGCGAGACGAGCGCCTGTTCGACCTCGAACGGCGCGAGCCAGATGCCGCTGACCTTGAACATGTCGTCGGTCCGGCCGCAGTAAACGTAGCGTCCGTCGCCATCGCGGTAATATTTGTCGCCGGTCCGCGTCCAACGGCCTTCGAAGGTGGCTCGGTTCCGCTCCCGCTGGTTCCAGTAGCCTTCGGCCGCCGAGGCGCCGTCGACCAGGAGTTCGCCGACCTCGCCGTGGGCCGGCTCCGCGCCATGTTCGTCGACGAGCTTCACCTCATAGCCCGGCACCGCGACGCCCGACGTGCCGTAGACCACATCGCCCGGCGCGTTCGAGAGGAAGATGTGCAGCATCTCGGTCGAGCCGACGCCGTCCAGGATGTCGACGCCGGAAAGCGCCCGCCAGCGCTTGCCGACCTCCTCCGGCAGGGCTTCGCCGGCGGAAATGCAGCGGCGGAGCGGCGCTTCGGGCATGCCGGTCTGCTGAAAGTGCGCATTCAGCGCCGCATAGAGCGTCGGCACGCCGCAGAAGATCGTCGGCCGCAGCCGCTCCAAGACATCGCGCGCGGCTTCGGGCGTCGGCCGACCGGAAAAGAGCACCGTCGTCGCGCCGACCGACATCGGAAACGTCATCGCGTTGCCAAGGCCATAGGCGAAGAACAGCTTGGCGACGGAGAAAACGACGTCGTCCGCCTGGATGCCGAGCACCTGAGCGCCATAGGTATCGGCCGTGAACTTCAAGCTCGAATGAACGTGGCGCACGCCCTTCGGCTGTCCGGTCGAGCCGGACGAATAGAGCCAGAAGGCGCAGTCGTCGCCCGAAACGTCGATGGTCGGTTCCGGCTGGCTCGCGGCGAGTTCGGCGTCGAAATCGTAGGCGCCGGCAGGCGTCTCGCCACCGACGACGAAAACGTGCTTCAGATAGGGATGGCCGTTCAGGAGCGGCGCGACCGTAGGATAGAGCGCAGCCGACACGAAGAGCGCCCGCGCCCGGCAGTCCGCCAGGATCTGACCGTAGACTGCGGTCGAAAGCAGCGTATTCAGCGCGACCGGCTGCACGCCGGCTTTGAGCGCGCCCCAGAAAGCGACCGGAAAGGCGATCTCGTCGAGCAGCAGCAGGGCGGCCCGTTCCTCCGGCCGCATGCAGAAGCGCTTCAACAGGCCCGCCATCCGCCCGGTCTCGACGCCGAGTTCGCGATAGGCGATCGCCCGGCCCTCGGGTTCGCTTTCGATGAACGCCGTCTTCTCGGCGGCCGGCCCCGCAGCGTTGCGGTCGACGAAGTACGCGGCGGCGTTCTGGCTTTCGGGCTGGGACATGGCGGGCGCTCGAACCTACATGTGAACGACGATGTGCTCGCCTTCGCGGCTGACGTCGACGGTTTCTGCCCTGAGTTCAACGGCGTCCTCAACCTCGACGTCGATCGCGCGGGTCCGCCATCGGTTTGGATCGAAGCGCGACTTGCCGGTGCGCAGATCGAATTCCCAGCCATGCCAGGGGCAGCGCACGATCTCGCCCGCGCGGCTGTGCGCGTAGCAGCCGGGCTTGTTCGATTCGACGAGGCCGATCTGCACGCCTTCCGAGAGCGACGCGCCCATGTGGGGGCACTTGTCGAGCAGCCCGTAATAGGCGCCGTCGACGTTGAAGATCACGACCGCCGAGCCCTGGACCTCCACCCGGAGCCGGGCTCCGGGCGGAACGTCGGAGGCCGGCGCCACCACATGCTTCGCCAACGCGTCAGACCCCGTAAAGCGTCCGCGCGTTGTCGCGGAAGAAGGCGCGGCGGGTCGCCTCGTCGCACTTCGGCAGCGGAATGCGTGACGGATCGTCGAAGTCCCAATGCGGGTAGTCGGTCGCGAACAGCAGCCTGTCCCAGCCGATCCAGTCGAAAACGTCCTTCAGATGGCCCCGCCGGTCCGGCTCCTCGAACGGCTGGGTCGTGAACCAGACGTTCTGGCGCATGGTCTCCGACGGCGGCCGGGTCACGTGCTCCAGCTCCATCCGGTTCTGCCGCCAGACCCGGTCGAGTCGCCAGCCGAGCGCCGGCGCCCACGCGAAGCCCGCCTCGACGATCACCAGCTTCAGGTTCGGGAAGCGCTCGAACACGCCTTCCAGCAGCATGCTGGCGAGCAGGTTCTGGGCCGACTGCGAATGGCCGACCATGTCCTCGATGTAGTAGCTCGGCCAGCCGGAGCCGGTGATGGCGTTGCCGCCGAAGCCGAACGCATGCACCGCGAGCGGCAGGTTCTGCGCGGCGCAGGCCTCGAAAATCGGCCAGTAGCGGCGGTTGCCCATCGGCTCCGAGGTGCGGATCAGCATGAACGCCTGGATGAAGTTCGGGTCGCCGGCCCGGCGTTCGATCTCCTGGACCGACAGGCCAGCGTCCTCGTAGGGCAGGCAGACGGAGCCCTTGAGCCGCGGCTCCTTCGACGTCCATTCCGCGATCTGCCAGTCGTTGACCGCCCGGCAGTAGGCGGCGGCGAAGTCCGGGTTCTGCAGCCCCTGCCCCGATTTCAGCGGGTTCAGTACGCCAAGCTGGACGTTGTGGGCGTCGAGCAACTGCTCCCGCATGAACTCCAGGTCGGAGCCCGGCCGGCCGCCCTTGGGCGGATAGGCGTCGCGGCGCGCCGCGTCGGGCTGGCCCTTCGGGTAGGCCGGGCCGTTCTGATAGGGCTGCCGCAGCAGCATGCCGTAGGTCTCGTAGTAGGACTGCCACTTCTTCGAGAGGAAGGGATAGATCTCCTTCTCGACCGACTTCGGGCTCGGATGAACGTCGCAGTCCGCAATGGCGAGCTTCTGCTCGACAGCGGTATCGGGTCGGGTCCTCGTCTCTACGGTCATGCCACGGCCTCCTTCAATCTCGGGTAAGTGGCGAGCGGATTGGTCTTGCAGATCTTCTCGGCGAGCGCGGGCGAAATGCCGGCCGGCATCGCGTCGTCGCCGTCGAACTGCCAGTGCGGGTAGTCGGTCGAGAAGAGCAGCATCTCGTCGGAATCGAAATGCGCCATGACGCGCTCGAAATCCTCCGGCGCGGGCGGCAGGTCGCGCGGCTGGATCGTCAGCCGCACATGGTCCTTCGCGATCTCCAGCGGATGCCGGTCGACCCAGGGCGTCTCCATGCGCAGCCCCCGCCAGAACTTGCCGAGCCGCCAGAGATGCGCCGGAAGCCAGGCGAAACCGGACTCCAGCAGCACGACCTTCAGGTCCGGGAACTCGGCGAAGACGCCTTCCATGATCAGGCTGGTCAGGCAGGACTGGAACGCCTGGGCCTGCGCCGCCGAATCCTCAGCGTAGTATGTCGGCCAGCCGACCGACGTCACGGCGTGGCGGTAGGCGCTGCCGGCGTGGATGCCGACCGGCAGGCCGTGCCGCTCCGCCGCGCGGTAGATCGGCCAGTAGCGCCGCCGGCCGAGCGGCATCTCGTCCATCACCAGCAGCAGCACCTGGACGAAGCGCTTGTCGGCCGCCATGCGGTCGATCTCGGCGGCGGCGTAGTCCGGGTTTTGCGGCGAGACGACGATGGAGCCGCGCAGCCTTGGCTCTTTGTCGAGCCATTCGGCCGCGAGCCAGTCGTTGACCGCACGCGCCATCGCGTAGGCCATGTCCTCTGTGTAAAGAAGCTGGACGCCATAGAGGCAGTTGCAGATGCCGAGGCTGGTCTGGAAACCGTCGAGCGCTTCCTTGCGCAGCCGATCGATGCACACGCCCGCCTTGCCGGTCGCAGGCTTCCAGTCCTGTCGCGCGGTCACCGGCGCGTTGTTCGGGTAACTGATCGAGTCGAGCTCATGCACGCCGCGCTGTTCCACCGTCTCGCGCCAATGGTCGTCGAGATAGGGCAACAGCGCCTTGATGCTGGGGACCGCAGGATGCAGGTCGCAATCGATGGCCCCGGGCGCGGGCGCAGGCATGGGCGCCTTCCTCCAGGCGTTGTTCGTATCGTCCATATTATGCGCCCTTGCCCCGGAACTCGTAAACGGCCGGGAATCTACGCCTCGGGCTGGGTCCGCCAAGCCTCGGCATCGAAGGCGACATGTTCGCCGAAGCAATGCACTTCGGTCGGCTCCGGCAGCGCCGACGACCGGTAGACCACCTGCGGCGCCGCGAGCCTTCGGACGCGCGGCTGATCGGCCAGCCACTTCGTCGGCGGCTGCAGCGTGCTCTGCCGCTGGGTTACGTCGACGATGAAGTAATGATGCGGAATGACGACGGCGGGCCTCAGCCGATTGATGATCGACTGGACCATGCCGTAGCCCATCACGTGCTGGGAATCGTCGACCGGCAAGAGCGCAATGTCGATGCGCCCGAGCGCGGCCCAGACGGCGTCCGGCGCGTCGTGTCGATTGTCGCCCCAATGCAGGATGCGGAGGCCGCCCGTCTCGACGACGATCGGCACGTTATCCCAGGAGCGCGGATTGTTCGGCGGCTCGATGTCGACGCCGCCAAAGCGCTGATGGATCGCCTTGAAATCGTAGACCGCGCAGCTCGAGTCCGTCGCGTGCTTGTCTGCGACGCCCCGGATCGCGACGTCGGCGAACTGGAAGCGCCCGATCGGCCGGTCGAGCAGCACGTTGGCGTCGAGCCGGTTGAGCGCGTCGTGGTCGAAGTGCGCATGTGTCGAGCAGCCGATGTCGACCGCCGTCTCCGGCATGTCGTGAAAATACCAGTCCCAGCGCCGGCTCGGATGGTTGCGCCAGGGATCGACCATGACGGTCACGCCTTCCGGCGAGGTGATCCGGAAGGCGGAGGAGCCGAAATATGCGATTTCGTCCGGGCCTTCCGTCGCCGGATCCATGCCGCCGGCGCGCGCCTGCAGGTCGATCATCCGGTTGTGGTTCGAGGCACGTCGCCAGGTCGGCAGGCCGGCGTCGAGATCGGCCATCCGCTCAGTCCTCGAAGACCGCGACGGCGCGGATCGGGCTCGCGGTGCCGCCTTTCAGCTTCAGCGGAAAGCCGATGAATTTGAAACGTCCCTGCCCGACCAGCGCCTCCAGATTCCAGAGGCACTCGATATGCGTGATGCCCCGTTCGCCGCAGGCCAGATGCGCCTTGTAGTTCGCAGCCCCCTCCGGCGCCGGGCTGATCGCCTCGCCGCCGAACTGCAGGATGCCAATGGACCGACTCGACATGCAGACCCGGAAAGTCGTGCAGATAGCCGGGCGAGCCCCAGAGGCGGGCGTTGACGCCCATGTGGAGCAGGACGGTGTCGCCCTTCTCGATCGTTCCGCCGGACGCCGCCAGCGCCGTCTCCATCTCGTCGACCGTGATCTCATGGCGCAGCGGCGCGTGGCTGAGGTCGAGGCAGAGGCCGCCCGTGTAGAAATTCTCCAGCGGCATTTCATCGATGGACTTGGCCTCCGGGCGCGAGTCGAAATGGCAGGGCGCGTCGATGTGCGTGCCGGCGTGGTCCGAGAGCGCGATCGACATCGCCTTCGACGAGAACTTGACCCCGCCCGCCTCCTTGATCTCGCTGTGATCGTTCCAGACCGTCATGACGACGGGCGGATGGGCCGGGTGCGCGGGCGTGCGGTGATAGAGTTCCCGGCTGAGATCGACGATGCGCATGGAATGGGCCTCTCAAATTCGGGATGGAACGCTCTAAGTATGCATCCAAGCCAGCCAACGTCACAAAGACTTAACAGGCCGTCCGTACGCGTCGTCCGTACGAAGAAGGTTCGAAGGGAAGAACGAGGATGCCCGGACTGGGCGCATTGATACTGGTCGTCGGCCCGAGCGGGGCCGGCAAAGACACGCTTCTCGCGGGCGCAATGGAACGGCTGACCGGCACGGGCCGCTTCCAACTGGCGCGACGCGTGATCACCCGGCCCGCCGACGCGGGCAGCGAAAATCATATCGAAATGGACGAAGCCGCGTTCCGCACGGCGGAGGCGAACGGCGAATTCCTGCTCTCCTGGCGGGCGCACGGCCTTTGCTACGGCATCCCGCGGGACCCATACGCGAAGCTCCGCGAGGACGGGGTGGCCGTCATCGCCAATGTCTCGCGGGGTGTCATCGGCGAAGCGCGCGCGCGTCTGCAGCCGGTGGCGGTCGTTTCCGTCGCGGCGAGCCCGGCCGTCCTGGCGGCGCGGCTCGCGGCGCGGGGTCGTGAGGATGCGGCCGACATCGAAGCCAGGCTCGCCCGCGCCGATGCGCTCGACGTCGGCGGTCACGACGTTTCGACGGTCATGAACGACGGCGCGCTCGATGTGGGCGTGGCGGCGATGGCCGCGGCGCTCGAAGGCGCCTCAACCGCGGAATGGAATCCGGCGGAGTAGCTGGAACGGGGCGTCAGGCGCCGGCTGCTCGTAAAGTGCGAAGCCCGTGACCGGCATCGGCCCGGCGGCGCCAGCCGCCGCCGCCATGTCCTCCAGCGCTTCGGCGAGCCGGGCGCGCCGGCCATCGTCGGCGATCCCGCCGGTCAGCGTCATGTGGAAGCGGAACTCGTCCATCACATAGGGATAGCCCCAGCGGACGAGCATCGCCTCCTGCCGCGCCGAGAGTCCGGCCCTGCGGCGCTTGGCCAGTTCCTCGGGCGGCGCCGGCGCGCGGAATGCGTCCAGGTCCGCCACGCAGGACGCGGCGAGCGCGCGCATGGCGTCGGTCGTCTCGGCTTCGCGGAACGCGATGAAGCGGCCGAGCGCCGCCACGCGGACGTCCGGCGAGACGAACGGCGCAAGCCGGCCGGCGAGCCCGTCGACCACGGCATTGAGTTCATCGAGCGTACGCCCCGCCGCAAGGCGGAACGGCGGCTTCAGCGTCGCATGAAAGCCGTAGCCCGCGGGCGCTTTGCGAAGCTCGGCAAGTTCGCCCTCCGGCCACGCCTCGGCAAGCGCATCCGGCAAGGGCGGCGGCGCGAGGGCCTCTCCGGTTTCCGGGTCGCGGCCGAGCCAGGCGCAGCCGAAGCGCCAGAAGGCGCTGTCGGCCGCCGGCGCGAAATATACGCCGTAGCGGGGCGG
>DAINCG010000058.1:0-3897 GCA_036732525.1 Pseudomonadota bacterium
GCTTCTCCGGCGCCGACCTCGCCAACCTGGTGAACGAGGCGGCCCTGCTGGCCGCCCGGCGCAACAAGCGCATCGTCGGCATGGCGGAGATGGAAGACGCCAAGGACAAGGTGCTGATGGGCGCCGAGCGGCGCTCCATGGTGATGTCCGACGACGAAAAGAAGCTGACCGCCTATCACGAGGCCGGCCACGCCGTCGTCATGCTGAACGTGAAGGGCCACGAGCCGCTGCACAAAGTGACGATCATCCCGCGCGGTCGCGCGCTCGGTCTCGCCATGTACCTCCCGGAACGCGACCGGCTCTCGCAGTCGGTGACCGAAATCCGGGCGCTGATCGCGAGCGCCTTCGGCGGCCGCGTGGCCGAGGAAATGATCTTCGGCGCCGACAACGTGACGACCGGCGCCGCCCAGGACATCAAGGTGGCGACCCAGTATGCGCGCCGTCTGGTGACGGAGTTCGGCTTCTCCGACAAGCTCGGGCCGCTGCGCTATGCCGACAATGAGGAAGAGGTTTTCCTCGGCCACTCGGTGACCCAGCGCAAGAACGTCTCCGATGCGACCGCGGCGCTGATCGATGAAGAGACCCGGCGCTTCGTCGAGGAAGGCGAGGCGGAAGCCCGCCGCATCCTGACCGAGCACCGCGAACAGCTCGTCGCGATCGCGGAAAACCTGCTGGAGCACGAGACGCTGGACCGCGCGGATATCGACGCGCTGCTCCGGGGCGAGACGATCGAGCGGCCCGAGCCGCCGGAGCCGCCGACCGGCGCGCCGAGCGACAGCGGCCCCCGGTCGTCGATCCCGACGGGCAAGCGCAAGAAGCCGGGCAGCGATCCCGGCGGCGCGCCGGAGCCGCAGCCAGGCGGCTGACCCAAAACCCCATCAAGGCCCTCTCTCAGCGACGGGCGGCCGGCATCCAGCCGGCCGCCCGTTGTCCGTTTTGGTCTGTCCTCTCCACGCAAATCGGGCTATTGTCCCCCGTATCATCTTGTGGATGCGGGATTTAGCCCGTATTGCGCCCGTTCGCGCTGCTGAGGGGGGAGCCATGGCCGCCGACAACCGTCCGCTATCGCCGCATTTGCAGGTCTATCGGCCGCAATGGACGTCGGTACTTTCAATCTTGCACCGCGCCACCGGCGTCGTGCTTTCCATCGGCGCCGTTTATCTCGCCTGGTGGTTGGTCGCGGCCGCGACCGGCGGCGACTATTATGAAGGCTTCGCCTGGTTCGCCGGTTCGATCATCGGCAATCTGCTCTTCATGGGCTTCACCTTCTGCCTGTTCTACCACCTCTGTATCGGCATCCGGCATCTGGTCTGGGACACGGGCAGGAACCTCGAACTCGAAGGCGCATATACGTCCGGACTGGTCGTCGTGGGAGCCGCGCTCGCGCTCACGCTGATCGCCTGGGTCGCGGCGCTGGCGGCTTAGGGGGGAACATGAAATGACCATGATCAATCCGCTCGCTCGCGTCCGCGGCCTGGGGTCCGCCAAGGAAGGGACGCATCACTGGATCGCCCAGCGCATGACCGCTGTGGCGCTCGTGCCGCTGACGCTCTGGTTCGTCATCTCTCTGATCTCGCTGGTCGGCGCCGATCTCGCGGCGGTGAAAGCATGGCTCGGATCGCCGTTTAACGCAGTCTTGATGATCCTGACGCTGATCGCGGGCTTCCATCATGCGCAGCTCGGTTTGCAGGTCGTGATCGAGGACTATGTTCACGGTCACTTCTGCAAGATCGCGGCGCTCTGGGTCGTGAAAGGCGCGGCCTTCTTCTTTGGCGCCGCCGCCGTGTTCTCCGTAGCCAAACTCGCAATCGGAGCCTGAACCGATGACCAATTCGTACGATATCGTCGACCACACCTACGACGTGGTCGTGGTCGGGGCCGGCGGCGCGGGCCTGCGCGCCACCTTCGGCTGCGTCCAGGCCGGCCTGAAGACCGCCTGCGTGACCAAGGTGTTCCCGACCCGCAGCCACACGGTCGCCGCCCAGGGCGGCATCGCCGCCAGCCTCGCCAACATGTCGGAAGACAATTGGAAATGGCACATGTACGACACCGTGAAGGGGTCGGACTGGCTGGGCGATCAGGACGCCATCGAATACATGTGCCGTCAGGCGGTGCCCTCGGTCATCGAGCTTGAGCATTACGGCCTGCCGTTCAGCCGCACCCCCGAAGGCAAGATCTACCAGCGGCCGTTCGGCGGCCACATGCGCAATTACGGCGAAACCCCTGCCCAGCGCGTCGCGGCGGCGGCCGACCGGACCGGCCATGCGCTGCTGCACACGCTCTATCAGCAGAGCCTGCGCAACAACGCCGAGTTCTTCATCGAGTATTTCGCGATCGACCTGATGATGGACGACGACGACTCCTGCCGCGGCGTCGTCGCCTGGAACCTTGACGACGGCACGATCCATCGCTTCCGGGCGCAGACGGTCATTCTCGCGACTGGCGGCTACGGCCGCGCCTACTTCTCCTGCACCTCGGCGCATACCTGCACCGGCGACGGCAACGGCATGGTCGCCCGCGCCGGCCTGCCGAACCAGGACATGGAGTTCGTGCAGTTCCACCCGACCGGCATCTACGGCGCCGGCTGCCTGATCACGGAAGGCGTGCGCGGCGAGGGCGGCTATCTCACCAACGCCGAAGGCGAGCGCTTCATGGAGCGCTATGCGCCGACCGCGAAGGACCTGGCGAGCCGCGACGTCGTCGCCCGTTCGATGACCGTCGAGATCCGGGAGGGCCGGGGCGTCGGCGCCGGGGCGGACCATATTCACCTGCACCTCGAGCATCTCGGCAAGGAGGTGCTGGAGCAGCGCCTGCCCGGCATCACGGAAACCGCGAAGATCTTCGCGGGCGTCGACGCCTCGAAGGAGCCGATCCCCGTGCTGCCGACCGTCCACTACAACATGGGCGGCGTGCCGACGAACTATCACGGCCAGGTGCTCCGGCCGACGGCGGACGATCCCGCCGCGATCGTGCCCGGCCTGATGGCGGTCGGCGAATGCGCATCGGTCTCCGTGCACGGCGCGAACCGGCTCGGCGCGAACTCCCTGCTCGACCTCGTCGTGTTCGGCCGCGCGGCCGGGCTGTTCTGCGGCGAGCAGCTCAAGGCCGGCGCCTCTCAGCCCGACCTCAAGCCCAACGCCGACGAACTTGCGCTCAGCCGTCTCGACAAGCTGCGGCATGCCGACGGTTCGACGCCGACCTCGGAAATCCGGGATCGCATGCAGCGCACCATGCAGAACAACGCCGCCGTCTTCCGCACCTCACAGGTGCTGGAGGAAGGCTGCCGCCTGATAGATCAGGCGGCGGGCGCGCTGGCCGACGTCAAGGTGTCCGACCGGTCGATGATCTGGAACTCCGACCTCGTCGAGACGCTGGAGCTGGAAAACCTGATGGACTGCGCGCTGTCGACGATCTTCGGCGCGGAGGCCCGGCACGAGAGCCGCGGCGCCCACGCCCACGAAGACTACGCGGACCGGAACGACGCCGAGTGGATGAAGCACACGCTCGCCTACGTCGACGCCGACCACAAGGTGCGCCTGGATTACCGGCCGGTTCACACCTTCACGCTCACGGACGATATCGAATATATCGAGCCGAAAGAGCGCGTGTACTAAGCCGGGCCGGACGGGAGAAGCGATATGGCTGAATTCACCCTGCCGAAGAACTCCAAGGTCGGCGAAGGCAAGACGTTCCCGGCGCCGACGGGCGCCAAGAAGGTCAAGAATTTCCGGATCTATCGGTGGTCGCCGGACGACGACAAGAATCCGTCCATGGACACCTTCGCGGTCGATCTCGACGACTGCGGGCCGATGGTTCTGGACGCGCTGATCAAGATCAAGAACGAGGTCGACGCGACGGTCACGTTCCGCAGGTCCTGCCGCGAAGGCATCTGCGGGT
>DAINCG010000058.1:3947-6683 GCA_036732525.1 Pseudomonadota bacterium
GACGGCGGGGTGAAGGTCTATCCGCTGCCGCACTTGCCGGTGGTGAAGGACCTTGTGCCGGACGTCAGCCAGATTTACGCCCAGCTCGCCTCGATCGAGCCGTGGCTGAAGACCGTGACCCAGGCGCCGCCGGACAGCGAACGCCGGCAGAGCCCGGAAGAGCGCGCCAAGCTCGACGGCCTCTGGGAATGCATTCTCTGCTTCTGCTGCTCGACCAGCTGCCCGAGCTACTGGTGGAACGGCGACCGCTATCTCGGCCCGGCGATCCTGCTGCAGGCCTATCGCTGGCTCGCGGACAGCCGCGACGAAGCGAAGGGCGAGCGGCTCGATGCGTTGGAAGACCCGTTCCGGCTCTATCGCTGCCACACCATCATGAACTGCACCAAGACGTGCCCGAAGGGCCTCAACCCGGCCAAAGCCATCGCCGAGATCAAGAAGATGATGGTGGAGCGGCAGGGCTGACGGCTCCCGCCGACCACGCCCCCGACGACGCGTTCGTCGCCGCCGCCCGCGCCGCGCTTCGGGCGAAACGCGACGAACTCGCCGCGCTCGACGCCCAGTCGGCGAATGCGCGTGCGCCCGTCGAACTGGACCAGACGCGCGTCGGCCGTCTCAGCCGGATGGACGCTCTGCAGGGCCAGGCGATGGCGCAGGCGCAGCAGCGCCGCCGCCAGACGGAAATCGCCCGGATCGACGCCGCCATCGTGCGGATCGACGAAGGCGAATACGGCTGGTGTCTGAAGTGCGGCGAGGCGATCGCCGCGAAGCGTCTCGAATCCGACCCGGCGGCGCCGCTCTGCGTCGATTGCGCCCGCGGGTGAGGGGCGGCTGAACGGAACGATTCGGCCCGCTCGCGCCTTCTTCTTTAAACGGCCCACAATCCCATCCAGGGCCGCGAGAGGAGGCAATCGCCATGGCCGAACCCGCCAATGTCTATCGCAAGATCGAAGTCGTCGGATCCTCGGAAAAGAGCATCGAGGACGCAATCCAGAACGCCGTCCGCCGCGCCAGCGCCACCCTGGAGCATGTGGAATGGTTCGAGGTCGCGGAGACCCGCGGCCACATTACGGATGGCAAGATCGCGCACTACCAGGTCAGCGTGAAAATCGGCTTCCGGATGAACGAACCGGTCTGACCAACGGCTGCGCCGTCAGATCGCGCCGCCGACGCGCTTCAGGGCCTTGTCCAGCGCCGCCATGGTGGAGGAGAGGTCCTCGCTGTCGTCCTTGAAGAAGGCGCGGACGGCGGCGGCGTAGGCGGCGAGCACGGCCTTCGCGCGGATCGCGCCTGAAAGGCCTTCCGCGCGGACGCCCGCCGCTCGCAGCATCCACTTCGCCGAGTTCAGCATCGCTGGGCCGGCCAGCAGCAGCACGCCCGGATCGGCCGCCGCGCCGCACGCCATCGACTTCAGCGCCGCCTTGTGCGGGCGCATCGCTTCCAGCCGGCGCATGATCGCCTCGAACAGCCGGTCCCGCTTCGATTCTTCGGCCAACGAAGGATCGTCCCCCGTCAGCATCGCCTTGTCGTGCCGCCGGATCACCGCGGCGATCAGGCTCGCGCGGCAGGGAAAGGCGTCATAGGCGACCGCGAGGTCCACCTTGGCGGCGTCGGCGATCTCCGCCATGCCGACCCGCGCCCAGGGCGTCTCGGCCGCGAGCGCCAGCGCCGCGTCGATCAGCTTGTCTTCCGGAGTCTGTCGGGGAGCGGCTTTACGCGCCATGTTTGGCCTCCGTAACAGGGTCCCTTCGGGATATAGTTCACATGACGGGAGAGCATAGCATGACGACTTCGGCGCGCCCCGGCTTCGCGATTCTGGGCCTTGATCACGTGGTGCTGCGCGTCGCGGACATGGACCGCGCGCTCGCCTTTTATTGCGGCGTCCTGGGTCTCAGGGAGGAGCGGCGGGTCGAGAGCATCGGTCTCGTCCAGCTTCGGGCCGGGGCGTCGATGGTCGACCTCGTGCCTTCCAAGGACGCGGGCGACCGTAATGGCAGGGACATGGACCATTTCGCGCTGCGGCTTGGCGGCTGGGACGCGGACGGGATCCGCGCCTACCTGGCGGCGCAGGGCTTTCCCGCGGGCGAGCCGGCGCTTCGTGTCGGCGCGGAAGGCAATGGCTGGTCGATCTACGTGGACGATCCGGACGGCAATACGGTCGAGCTCAAGGGCCCGCCGATCGAAGATTGACGATTTAGTCTGACGGCGCGGCCCCACCAGCCAGGCGCGGTTCGGCGGAGCCCGGCCGCGGCCGACTGCGCGACGCGCACCGTCGGAAAGAGCGCGAAACACGTACCGCCGCTGCCGCTCATGCCGGCGACGAGCGTGTCCGGCAGAGCTTCAAGCGCCCGAAGCGTCAGCCCGACCGCCGGCGCCACGGCGCACGCCGCCGCCGTCAGATCGTTGCCGAAGGCCCGGACCAGGCCGGCGACGGCCTCGGCGTCGGGCGCAGACTGAGGGAGGTCCGCTGGCGAAGAGAACCCGCCGACGCGGGCGCGGAAGACGTCCGGCGTCGAGATGGGAACGTTCGGGTTCGCTAGCACCGCCGGGAGCGCGGGCATCCTGGGCGCCAGCCCCAGCCGTTCGCCGATGCCGGCGACGCGGGCGGGACGTCCGGCCAGGCACATCGGCATATCCGCGCCGAGGTCGAGCGCCAGGCCGACGAGCGCCGGATCGTCGAGAGCGACGCCGGCCTCGGCCGCGAGGAGCCGGAGAACGGCGGCCGCATCGGCCGACCCC
>DAINCG010000058.1:6693-10880 GCA_036732525.1 Pseudomonadota bacterium
GCCGGCTGCGACCGGCAGGCGCTTCCAGAGACGGATGTCGGCGGATGGCCCGCCGAAGCGGCCGCGAAACGCCGTCGCGGCGCGAAGGGCAAGATTGTCCGATGTCGGCGCCAAGCCGGGCGCGTAGGGGCCTTTGATCGTCAGCCGGTCGGCCGACGCTGGCCGCAACGCGACATGATCGCCGAAGTCGGCGAATACGACCAAGCTGTCGAGCAGGTGGTAGCCGTCATCGCGCCGCCCGACGACGCGCAGGCCGAGATTGACCTTGGCCGACGCCCGTTCGATCCGCCAGGTCACCGGTGCGACGGCCCGGACGGCGGCAAGTTCAGCCGCCGTCGGGTTTGCCCGGCGCGGTCGCGCCATCGGTGACGGCCGGCGGCGCGGCGGCGGCGGGACAGCCGTCGACGCCGCATTTCAGCTTTTCTTCGATTTTCGGGATGTCCTTCGCTTCCGGCTCGAAGGACAGGGCCCGCCGCCATTGGAAGCGCGCCTCGCGAACGCGGCCGACGCGCCAGTAGGCGTCGCCCAGATGCTCGTTGATCACGGGGTCGAGCGGCTGCAAGGCGACCGCCCGCTCCAGCGTCGCGGCCGCCGCGACATAGTCGCCGGCGCGATACTCGGCCCAGCCCAGGCTGTCCCGGATGAATCCGTCGTCGGGGCGAAGTTCGACCGCGCGCGCGACCATGCCGCGCGCGCGTTCCAGGTGCTCGCCGCGATCGATCCAGGTGTAGCCCAGATAGTTCAGCACCAGCGGTTCGTCGCCGAGGGTTTCGAGCGCGGTCAGGAATTCGGTCTCGGCCTCGTCCCACCGGCCCGAGCGCTCGAGCGCCACGCCGCGGGCATAGCGCAGCCAGCCGTCGTCGGGGCCGAGTTCGCCGCCTTTGCGGCGCACGGCCTCGTCATAGGCCTCTACCGCTTCGGGGAAACGCTGTGCGCCGCGCAGCATGTGGCCAAGCGCGATCGCGGGTTCTGCCCGTTCCGGCGCGGAATTCATGACGGCCCGCATGGCGTCGATGGCCGCGTCGGTTTTGTCGGCGTCCGAAAGCGCTTCTGCGGCGCGCATCGGCGCGCGCCAGGCATAGCTGCCGACCTTCGGCGTCGCCTGGTAGACCGTGGCCGCCGCCGCCGGTCGCCCGCTCGCCTCCAAGGACTGGGCGACGGTGAACAGCGTCGCCGGGTCGTTCGGCCGGAGCGCCGCCGTGATGCGGGCGTAGATCAGGGCCTGGGCATATTGCCGGTCGCCATAGAGACTGCCGGCGAAATTGTAGAGCGCTTCGCCGAGCCCGGCGGCGGCGTTCGGCGCGATCGAGCCGACGGCCGCGGTGTCGTCCGGGTCCTCGCCGCCCGCCGGCCCCTTGGCGCGCGCTTCGGCGGCGGCGTCAGCCATGCCCTGGCGGTCGTAATAGCCGGCGATCACCTGGATCAGTCGTGGAGAGGGCGGCCGGTCGTCCGCCGTGGCGGCGGTCAGCGCCTCGTCGTACATCCAGTGGGCGAGGTCGTGGCGCTCGGCCATTTCCGCCATCAGCCCGGCGTGCATGGTCAACAGGACCTTCAGGCCCTGCATGTCCTTGGCGGCGTCGGTCAAAAGCTTGGCGCCGGCGTCGACGTCGCCCATGCCCGCCGTCGCCCAGGCCTTGCCCAGCAGCGCGACGACCGTGGAAAGACCGGCCTCCCGCGCGTCGTCGGTCAGTTCGATGACGCCGGCGAAGTCCTTCGCCTGCATCCGCGCCGCGAGCCGCACCAACCCCACCGGAAAATTGTCGTCGCCTTCCGCCGCCAGAGCCTCGGCGCCGACCGCGGCGTCCGCAAATGCGCCTTCGGCGACCTGCAGACGGACGACCCGGCGACGCAGCGCCGGGGTTTCCGGCGCAAGCTCAAGGGCGGTCTGCAATCGGTCGGCGGCGACGTCGGTTTCACCGCGCTGCTCGGCGATGTGGCCCGCCAGATAAGCCGCGGCGAAGCCGTCGGGCGGCGTCTCGGCGGTCGGCGCCGCGAAGCCGGGCGGGCCGGCAAGGGCCGCCGCGGCGACGGTTGCGGCAAGGACGATGCGAAGCGGCGCTCGGGTCATGTCGGCTCACATGTTGGGGTAGTTCGGGCCGCCGCCGCCTTCCGGCGCGACCCAGACGATGTTCTGCGTCGGGTCCTTGATGTCGCAGGTTTTGCAGTGGACGCAGTTCTGCGCGTTGATCTGCAGCCGGGGCTTGCCGTCGTCGTCCTCCACGATCTCGTAGACGCCCGCGGGGCAATAGCGCTGCTCCGGCGCGTCGTAAAGCGCGAGATTGGTGTCGATCGGGACGGACGGGTCCTTCAGCGTCAGATGAACCGGCTGGTCCTCCTCATGGTTCGTGCTCGAAAGATAGACCGAAGAGGGTTTATCAAAAGTGATGACCCCGTCGTATTTCGGATAGTCGATCGGCTCGAACTGGCTCTTCGGCTTGATCGCGCCGTGGTCGGTGCCGTGATGCGACAGGGTCCAGGGCGCGCGGCCGCGCAGCAGGATCTGGTCGATGCCGGCATAGAGCGAGCCGCCGATCAGGCCCCACTTGAAGGCCGGACGCACGTTCCTGGCCTTGTAGAGCTCTTTGTAGAGCCAGGATTCGCGGAAGGCTTCGGGATAGGCGGTCAGTTCGTCATGGCCTTCGCCGCCGTCGACGATGCGGTCATAGGCGGCGTCGGCCGCCATCATGCCGGACTTCATCGCGGCGTGGCTGCCCTTGATGCGCGGCATGTTGAGGAAGCCCGCGTCGCAGCCGATCAGGCAGCCGCCGGGGAAGATGGTCTTCGGCAGGGACTGCAGCCCGCCTTCGTTCAGCGCCCGCGCGCCATAGGCGATGCGCTTGCCCCCCTCAAGCACGCGGCGGATCAGCGGATGGGACTTGTAGCGCTGGAATTCGTCATAGGGCGAGAGATAGGGATTCTCATAGTCGAGCCCGACGACGTAGCCGATCGCGACCTGATTGTTCTCCAGGTGATACAGGAAGGAGCCGCCATAGGTCTTCCGGTCCATCGGATAGCCGGCGGTGTGCATCACCAGGCCCTGCTTGTGCTTTTCGGGATCGATCTCCCAAAGCTCCTTGATGCCGATGCCGTAGGTCTGCGGCTCGACGCCGTCGCGGAGATGGAAGCGCTCCATCAACTGCTTGCCGAGGTGGCCGCGCACGCCTTCGGCGAAGAAGGTGTATTTGGCGTGCAGCTCGATGCCGGGCTCGTGGCTGGGTTTGGGCTCGCCGTCGCGGCCGATGCCCATGTCGCCCGTCGCGACGCCCTTCACGGAGCCGTCGTCGTGGTAGAGGATCTCGGAGGCCGCGAAGCCCGGGTAGATTTCGACGCCCATGCCTTCGGCCTGCTCGCCGAGCCAACGGCAGACATTGCCCAGGCTGACGATATAGTTGCCGTGGTTCTTCATCGCCGGAATGATCATCGGCGTCGGCACGCGGAAGCCGCCCTTGCTGTCGAGGAAGTAGAACCGGTCTTCCGTGACGGGCGTGTTGAGCGGCGCGTCGAGCTCTTTCCAGTTCGGCAGCAGTTCGTTGAGCGCGATCGGGTCAAGCACGGCGCCGGACAGGATATGCGCGCCGATTTCGGAGCCTTTTTCCAAGAGGCAGACGTTGATCTCGCCGCCGGCCTCCGCCGCGCGCTGCTTCAGCCGGATCGCCGCCGCCAGGCCGGCCGGGCCGCCGCCGACGATGACGACGTCGAATTCCATGCTCTCACGCTCCATATGCTCCCGCCTGCTCCTTTCTGGCTGCGCGCCCGCTTGGCGTTCCTGGCGCGCATGTCTAAATTTTGCAATGCAGAATTCAAGATAGGGCAGGAACGCGAGCCGCGCCATGGCGCAATCCCGATCCATCGACGAGATGAGCCGCGCCGAACTGGCCGCCGCGCTGCGCTGGCAGCTCGACGCGGGCGTCGACGAGGCGGTCGGCGCGGAGGCGTGGGATCGTGTCCGCGCGCCGCCGAAAGCCACGACGCCGACACGGTCGGAGCCGGGCGGCCGCCCGCCCGGCCGCGCCCGCGAAGCCTGCGGCGCCCGCCGGCCCGGGCCGGATCTCGCTCGCCGAACTCGACGCCGTCACGACGCTCGACGAACTGCGCGCCCGGCTCGACGCCTTCGACGGCGGCCAGTTGCAGCGATTCGCCACGAACACGGTCTTCGGCGACGGCCAGCCCGGCGCCCGCATCATGTT
>DAINCG010000058.1:10940-12374 GCA_036732525.1 Pseudomonadota bacterium
CGCATGCTGGCCGCCATCGGCCTCCGCCGCGACGACGCCTATATCGCCAACACCCTCTACTGGCGCCCGCCCGGCAACCGCACGCCGACGCCGGAGGAACGCAACGCCTGCCTGCCCTTCCTGATGCGGCAGATCGAACTCGTGGGCCCGCAGGTGATCGTGCCCCTGGGCGGCCCGGCCGCGCAGTCCCTCCTCAACGAGACCGCCGGCATCACGCGCCTGCGCGGCCGCTGGTTCGATTTCGACACCCGCCCCGATTCCGACGGCGGGCTGAAGCTGCCGGCGCTCCCCACCTTCCACCCGGCCTTCCTGCTGCGCCAGCCGGCGCAGAAGCGGCAGGTCTGGCAGGACCTGCGCGCGATCCGGGGACGCCTGGCCGAAGCTTGAGGCTTGCGAGGACGCTGGATAGGATTAAATCCTATCCTGCAGTCGAGAGGCGCTGATAATGTCCCGCACCACGCAGCAATTCAGCATCACGCTGCCGACCGAGCTCGCTTTGGCGGCGCAGCGGAAGGTCGAAGCCGGCGAGTATGCCAGCATCAGTGAAGTTGTGAGGGACGGGATGCGCGCGCTGATGGCGCGGGACCGGGCGATGGAGCGGCTAGTCGAGAGGGAAGCGGCAGAGGCCTATGACGCCTGGTCGGCGGAACCGGGCAACACCCGATCCGTGTCCGAGGCGTTCGCCGCCTTGCGGCGTCGGATTGAAAAATCGGAGCCGGAAGGCCGTTGAGGCGGCGCGAAGTCCGGCTCGCGCCATCGGCGGAAGACGATCTCTACAATTCATACCTCTGGCTGACCGAGCGGGCCGGTCGCACAGTCGCCGAGCGTTATATCAGGCGGCTCGAAGCATTCTGCTCGAAGCTAGAGCTCGGCGCGGAGTGCGGCACGCTACGGGACGACTTGCGCGCCGGCCTGCGAATGATCGGCTTCGAGCGTCGCGTCGCGATCGCATTCACGACGACGGGCGACGAGGTCATCGTCCTGCGCATCGTCTATGGCGGGCAGGACTGGGAACAGGCGTTCTGATCAATGTTTCGCCGGGGCGCTCTCTGGCCCTAAGCCGCCGTCCCGCCGACCGTGACGCCTTCCATCATCAGCGTCGGCTGGCCGACGCCGACGGGGACGCCCTGGCCGGACTTGCCGCAGACGCCAATGCCGGCGTCCAGGGCCATGTCGTTGCCGATCATCTTCACCTGCCGCATCGATTCCGGGCCGTCGCCGATCAGCGTGGCGCCTTTGATCGGGTACTGCACCTTGCCGTTCTCGACATAGTAGGCCTCCGACGCGGAGAAGACGTATTTGCCGCTGGTGATGTCGACCTGGCCGCCGCCGAAATTGGTCGCGTAGACGCCGCGCTTCACGGACGCCAGGATTTCCGCCGGGTCCGCGTCGCCGCCGAGCATGAAGGTGTTGGTCATGCGCGGCATCGGCTGG
>DAINCG010000058.1:12433-14959 GCA_036732525.1 Pseudomonadota bacterium
GCGGCCGTTGCCGGTCGGCGCCACGCCCATCAGCCGAGCGTTCATGCGGTCCTGCATATAGCCGACCAGCCGGCCGTCCTCGATCAGCACATTGCGGCCCGTCGGCGTGCCTTCGTCGTCGAAGGCGAGGCTGCCGCGCCGCGCCTCGATCGAGCCGTCGTCGACGACGGTGACGCCCTTCGCCGCGACCATCTCGCCCATCTTGCCGGAGAACGCGGACGAGCCCTTGCGGTTGAAGTCGCCCTCCAGGCCGTGGCCGACGGCCTCGTGCAGCATGACGCCGGGCCAGCCGGGCCCGAGCACGACGGTCATCTCGCCGGCGGGCGCGGGCTTCGCCTCCAGCTTGACCAGCGCCTGGCGGAGCGCCTCGTCGGCGGAGGCGCGCCAGGCCTCCTCGGTCAGGAACTCGTCGAGCGGCAGGCGGCCGCCGCGGCCGTCGGAGCCGGTCTCCATCCGATCGCCTCGCTTGACGGTAACCTGGACGTTGACGCGGACGAGGGGGCGCATGTCCGCCGCCTCCCGCCCATCGCCGCGGATGATGCGCACGGCCTGCAGCTCTGCCGTGATCGAGGCGGAGACCTGCGCGACGGCCGGGTCCTTGGCGCGGAGATAGGCGTCGATCTGCTCCAGCACGCCGACCTTGGCGGCGAAGCCGGGCGATTCGGTCGGGTCGTCATGGCCGTAGAGCGACCGATTCGCGGGCGCCGGGCCGTCGGCGAGCGATCCGCCGCGGCCTTTGCCCGCCTCCCGCGCCGTCTCCGCAGCGCGCGCGAGGGCGCGGTCGCTGATCTCCGCGCCATGGGCGTAGGCGGCGAATTCGCCGGCGACCGCCCGCATGCCGAAGCCCTGGTCGACATTGTGGTTGGCGCCGCGCAAACGGCCGTCGTCGAAGGTCAGGCCCTCACTGGTCCGCCGCTCCAGAAAGAGCTCGCCGTCGTCGGCGCCGTCGAGGCCCTCTGCGAGCCGCCGGCGCGCGGCGGCGGGGTCGAGGTCGGACTCGGCGAAGAAGATGCGGTCGGTCTCTAGGAATGGGTCCATTTTGGCGGCTCCGGGGGGCGCGGCTCGACGAACGATAAGGCCTTAACTAGGGCGTTGACGGGATTGGCAATTCCCGCGGCGCTCGATTGCCCGGATTTTAAGCGACATCGGGTCGCATAGGTTCCGTTGCGGGCGTCGATAGTGTAGCTGTTCCACGATCGCGAAGAAACCGTGCGCGCCCGGCGGCAGTCAGGCGGCGACAGCGAGGCTTAGACAATGACGAGATCGGCGAGTTTATGGGCCGCCTCCGCCTTCGGGCTGCTTCTCGGGGCGCTGCCGATGGCGGCTCTGGCCGCGGCCGGGCAGCCGACGAAGTGGGGATTCGGTCTGCAGGATGCGGCCTCGCCGACGGCGGAGCGGATCCAATCCTTTCACAGCCTGCTGCTATGGCTGATTATCGCGATCTCCATCTTCGTGATGGTTCTGTTGGTGTTCGTGATGGTGCGGTTTAACCGTCGCGCCAACCCGACGCCGTCCCGGACCACCCACAACACGCTCATCGAGGTCGTGTGGACCGCGGCCCCGGTGATTATCCTCGTTCTGATCGCGATCCCGTCATTCAAGCTCCTCTACTTCGCCGACCGGGTCGAGAACCCGGATCTGGTGATCAAGGCGGTCGGACGCCAGTGGTATTGGCGCTACGAGATTCCGGAGCAGGAGTATAAGGGCCAGACGATCGGCGGCTTCGCCTTCGACAGCTACATGAAACAGGACGGCGACCTGAAAGAGGGCGACATTCGCCTCCTCTCGGTCGACAACCCACTCAGCCTGCCGGTCGACGCCAAGGTGCAGGTTCTGGTGACCGCGGGCGACGTGCTGCACAACTTCGCCATGCCGTCGCTCGGCCTCAAGCTCGACGCCGTGCCGGGGCGCCTGAACGAGACCTGGACGCTGATCAAGCCGGAGTTCGCCGGCACGACCTTCTACGGGCAGTGTTCCGAACTCTGCGGGACGAATCACGCGTTCATGCCGATCGAAATCCGCGCGACGGACGACGCCGCGTTCCTGGATTGGGCGGCGAAGGGCAAGGAAAACTTCGAGCCGCTTGAAACCGCAGACGCCGGCGCGGGCGACCGCCTCGCCGCCGTGCGCCAGTAAGCCTGTCAGCAGGAAGGAACGACGACGATGGCATATGGCGAAGCCGCCCACGGCCACGACGCACACCATGACCATACGCCCGGCTTCTTCGTGCGCTGGTTCCTCTCGACCAACCACAAGGACATCGGCACCCTCTACCTGATCTTCGCCGCGCTCGCCGCGATCGTCGGCGGCGGCTTCTCCGTCTACATGCGGATGGAGCTCGCGGATCCGGGCGTCCAGTACATGACGAACCCGGACGGATCGCCGGACGGCCACTTCTGGAACGTCGTCGTGACGGCGCACGCGCTGATCATGGTGTTCTTCGTCGTCATGCCCGCGCTGATCGGCGGCTTTGGCAACTGGATCGTGCCCATCATGATCGGCGCGCCGGACATGGCCTTCCCGCGC
>DAINCG010000058.1:15019-15363 GCA_036732525.1 Pseudomonadota bacterium
CGGCGCCGGAACGGGCTGGACGGTCTATCCGCCATTGTCAGGACCCGTCGGGCATTCCGGCATGGCCGTCGACATGGCCATCTTCTCGCTGCATTTGGCCGGCGCCTCGTCGATCCTGGGCGCGGTCAACTTCATCACGACGATCTTCAATATGCGCGCGCCGGGCATGACGCTGCACCGCATGCCGCTGTTCGTCTGGTCGATCCTGGTGACCGCATTCCTGCTGCTGCTGGCGGTGCCGGTGCTCGGCGGCGCGATCACCATGCTGCTGACCGACCGTAACTTCGGCACGACCTTCTTCGATCCGGCCGGCGGCGGCGACCCGATCCTGTTCCAGCATCTCT
>DAINCG010000059.1:0-2584 GCA_036732525.1 Pseudomonadota bacterium
CCAGGATGTCGTCGCCGATGCCGCCGCGCAGCACGTTCACCGCGTCGTCGCCGGTCAGCACGTCGTTGAAGTCGGACCCGGTGACGTTCTCGATGGAAAGCAGCCGGTCCTGGCCCTGGCCGATCGCGTGAAAAGGCGTCATCAAGCCGGTGTTGAAGCCGTAAAGGCGAACGAACACCGGCGCGTCGCCGCCAAACACCGCCGTGTCGTTGCCGGGGCCGCCGTTGATGACGTCGTTGCCGCCGCCGCCGTCGATCACGTCATCGCCGCCGGGGTTGACGCCGATCAGGCCGGACGTGAAGTCGAAGTCGCCGAAAATCGTGTCGTCCTCGTTCCCGCCGAAGATCGTGTCGGCGCCGGGGTTCACCGTGACGCCGAACACGCCGCTCTGCGTCAGCGAGCGGAAGTCGCCGTAGATATTGACAGAGCTGGGAACGGGCGGCTGCCCCGGATTGGACGACCGCAGGTCGATGACGTCGTCGCCGCCGAAATACATGCCGTCCTCATAGACCGCGTCCAGCACGTCGCCGGAAAAGAGGCCGTTGTCGATCACCGTCGTCGGGCCAAGCTCCAGACGGATCGTGTCGTTGCCGCCGCGGAAGGTCGACAGAAGGCCCGTGGGCGTGACGTAGGTGCGGCCCTCGCCATAGATCTCGCCCGCGAAATTCGGGCCACGGTCGAACGCCACGGTCAGCATGTCGTCGCCGCCCGTGTACAAAGACGACTGAAGGACCTCCCCATAGTCGCCGTTGGTCTGCGCCGGGATGCCTTCGATCCGTACGACGTCGTCGCCGCCGACGACGCTGAGGGAGCTAACGACTGTTTGGCCATCGCCCGCGACGAAATCGAGCGCCGTCATTTGCGCGGTCGAGGTCAGCGGGAGGTCGAACAGAACGTTGATGACGTCCGAACCGCCGCGGGTCTCGGTATCGGCTTCCGCAAACGTCAGGTCGCCCACGAGCGTCGAGACGGAGCCGTTCAGGTTGAAGATGTCGATGATGTCGTCGCCGCCGGTGAAGGTCGTGTCGACCGCCCCGCCGGAGGCGCCGCCGCTGTTCAGGATGTCGCCGGTAATCGTGCCGATCGACATCATCGGCGGGCCCGCGACCCCGGCTTCGCCGACGATTATCCGATCGTTCCCGCCTTCGACGACGCCGCCGTGATTGGTGCCGAGCTCGCCATAGATGCCGTCGATCCGGTCGAAATATCCGGTTACCGAGAGCACGTCGTCGCCCCCGACGGTATGGCCGAAGTCGGCGAACTGCGTCCCGGCGTCGCCGAACAGTTCGTCGACGGAGACCGGCGTGAAGCTCGCCGGCGTGGGAATATCGATCAGGATCTGGTCGTCGCCGCCGAAGAGCGTCGCGCCGCTCTCGATCAGATAGGCGTCGCCGATCAGGATATTGTCGTCCTCCTGGGCCGTCGCGGAGAAGACGTCGTTGGCGCCGTACGCCGTTTCGCCGTTGGCGACCCGGACGAAGTCGCCGGTCACGATGTTGTTGTCGGCGTCGCCCGACAAGGCGATGTGGGTGGAGCCCGCGAGCAGTTCCCGCCAGAACGGCTCACGCTGATCGCTGGCGGAAAGCGCGGGCTGCACGAGGTTCGAGAGTTCGACCGGCGCCGCGAACCCGGTGAAGCTGATCGCGGTCCCCCCGGAGCCTATATTCAGGCTGTCGATCGACCCGAACAGCAGGTCGTCGGCCGTCGTCGCCCCCGGAACGAAGACGATATTCCCCGCCGTGCTGTGCGCCGTCACCGGAGACGTTCGCGGTCCACTGGTGGAAGCTTGCATTGATCGGCGTCGAACCGCCGTAGCCGACGCCCGCGGTGAAGACGTTGAAGTTGTCGACGCCGGTCCAGGTCAGATTCGTCATGCGATGTCTCCTTGAATGTTGGCGCCTTTCAGATCAGCAGGAACTCCGCGTTCGTCAGCGCGAGGCCGGTGGCGAGGGTGGCGAACTGCACCGGCCCGGCAGGGTCGTCGCCGTCCGGGTCGTAGGAGAGCGCGCCCGTCGTATCGTCGTAGATGATGCGATGGGTGAAGGACGCGGCGGCCGCGCCGACGTGGAACTCGGTCGCATCGAGGGTCGTCTCCGCGCCGGCGAAGGTCAGCTCCGTGAAGATGTCGTGGGAGAGAACGAACCGATCGGCGTCCGCAACGGAGAAGCCCTGGACCACGTCGACGAAGCCCAGCGCCGTATCGAAGACGTGGCGGTCCGCGCCGCCCGCGCCGACATAGGTGTCAACCCCGTCGCCGCCGATCAGCACGTCGTCGCCCCCGCCGCCGCGCAGCTGGTCGTTGCCGGCGAGCCCGGTCAGCACGTTCACCTCGTCGTCGCCGGCCAGATAGTCGTTGAACTGGCTGCCGATGATGTTCTCGAACTCGCCGATCATGTCGCCGGCGGCGTCGCCGTTGGCCGCGAAGTTGTTGAACAGGCGGACGTTCACGCCGGCGGAGCTGAACTCGTAGCAGAGCGTGTCGATGCCTGTGCCGCCGTTCATCATGTCGGCGCCGGCGCCGCCTTCGATCAGGTCGTCATTGCTGCCGCCGAGCAGCGTGTCGTCGCCGCCCCGGCCGCGCAGG
>DAINCG010000059.1:2594-15350 GCA_036732525.1 Pseudomonadota bacterium
CGCGGAATTGCCCGCAAGATAGTCGTTGGCCGATCCGCCGAAGATGTTCTCCACCTGGCTGAAGGTGTCCCCGGCCGCCTCGCCGCCGACGCCGACGCTCATGAACAGGCGGACGTCGACGCCGACCGCGTCGTCGCCGTAGTCGATGGCGTCGACGCCGGCGCCGCCGATAAGAACGTCCGCATCCGGCCCGCCATAGAGCGTGTCGTCGCCGGCGCCGCCGTCCAGCCGGTCGGCGCCGTTCTGGCCGAACAGCATGTCGTCGGCCGCCTCGCCGAAAAGCTGGTCGTCGCCGGACCCGCCGCGCAGCTGGTCGTTGTCGCCGCCGCCGCGGATGACGTTGGCGCCGGAATTGCCGACCAGGAAGTCGCCGCCAGCGCCGCCGGTCAGGTTCTCGATCGAGGCGAAGACATCGCCCGCCGCGTGGCCGCCCGACGCCGTGCCGTTGAAGATGCGCACAGAGACGCCCGTCGAATCGCCTTCGTAGGACAACGTGTCCATGCCGTTCTGGCCGTCGATGTTGTCGGCGCCCGCGCCGCCTTCGAGCACATCGTCGGATGAGCCGCCGCGCAGCTGGTCGTGGCCGAAGCCGCCGCGCAGCACGTTCGCGCCCGAATTGCCGGCGAGATAGTCGTTGCCGGAGCCGCCGTTCAGATTCTCGATCGAAGTGAACGTGTCGCCGGTCGCATGCCCGCCGGACGCAGTGCCGTTGAAAATGCGGACCGAGACGCTTCCGGTCGAGGACGAATAGGACAGCGTGTCGACGCCCGCGCCGCCGTTCAGCACGTCGGCCGCGCCGCCGCGCCCCTCCAGGATGTCGTCGCCGCCCAGACCGTCGATCACGTTGGAGAAGACGTTGCCGCGAATGACGTCGGCCTCGCTGGAGCCGACGATATTTTCGATCTGGAAGAGCTGGTCGAGGCCCTGGCCGATCGCGTGGTAGGATCCCGAGGCGCCGAGATCGAAGCCGTCGAGGTCGACCAGCACCGACTGGGGCAGGCTGAAGATCGCCGTGTCGATGCCGGTATTGCCGAACAGCAGGTCGTTGCCCTCGCGGCCGTCCAGCATGTCCTGGCCGCCGGGTCCGACCGTGTCGACGTCCGAAAGGGATTCGAAGTCCCCATAGATCCGGTCGTCGCCGCGGCCGCCGACCAGGATGTCGTCGCCGAAGCCGACGGTCAGGCTCTGGGTGCCTTGTTCGCCCGAGACGGTGTCGAAATCGCCGTATATCCTTGCGCCGCCTTCGGGCGTGTTCGGCGTGGTCGCCATGCTCATGACGCGGATGACGTCGTCGCCGCCGACGGCGCTGCCGCCGATTCCGGCGGTCACCTGGCGGACGTCGCCGGTGGCCGTCATCTCCTCGAGCGAGGTCGAATTCGTCAGCGCGATCGTGATGACGTCGTCGCCGCCGACGAAGTCGAACATGCCGGCGCCGGACCCGTTGAGCGTGTCGGCGTCGCCATAGAAGTCCGCGGCGAAGCCCGAGCCATGGGCATTGGAATAGGCGATCACGTCATCGCCGCCGACGAAGGCGCCGGCATCGGAAATGTCGCGCACGTCTCCGGTAATTTGTCCTGACGTCAGGGGAAGTTCGATCGTCAGCATGTCGTCGCCGCCGACGAAGTCGCTTCCGGTGACGGTCGTCGCGTCGCCGGCCACGGCGGAGGATATCGAGGTTTGGAAGATCTGGAACGCGCTGGTGAGCGGCAGGTCGAACAGCAGCGATATCTGGTCGTTTCCGCCTACGAAGTTCGAGTCGTAATAGGAGCTGCGAAGATCGCCGACGACGTCTCCGACGACATTGTTCGCATTGTAGGACGTAATGACGTCGTCGCCGCCGACGAAGGCCGAATCCTCGGTCGTATCGCCAGGATCTCCGCTGACGTCGCCGTCGCCGGAGATCAGCATGTAGTTGGAGCCGTCCGTGCTGACGAAGCCGGGCAGGCCGAATTCGATGACGTCCTGTCCGCCCTGAACGGACCCGGTCTGGTTCGTTCCGACGTCGCCGATCGCGGCTTGTACGGTATCGAAGCGCCCGGTGATCCGGATATGGTCGTCGCCGCCGGTCGTCGAGGCGTTCACGCCGGTCTGCATCCCGACGTCGCCGATTAGGAAGCCGACGCCGTAAGCTTGCGCCGGCCCCATCGTCCCGAATTCGATCAGGATGTCGTCGTCGCCGCCGACCACGCTGGTGACGGAGCTGCTGCCGCCGACGACGCCGGCGTCGCCAAAAACTTCGCCCGCGGCCAGCCCGATCCCTCGGAAGACGTCATTGCCGCCAACTAGGGATGCGCCCTTCAGAACGATCTCGGCGTCGCCGGCCAGTCTGTTCATGTTGCTGCCGACTTCCACATCGAAGCTGTCCGCGGCGCCGACGACGCTCTCGTCCACCTGAACGGACAGGAAGTCGCCGGCGATCTGGTTGCCGGACGCGCCATTATCGAAGACGAACGTCGTCGCGCCCGCGAGCAGCGGCCGCCAGAACATCTCGCCGGGGGCGCCGGACGTATTTGCCGGATCCACGAGATCGGCGAGCGAGACCGGCCCGGCCAGGTTCGTGAATCCGATCGCCGCCGAGCTCGGCACCTGACTCAGCGTCAAGCTGACCGCGGAGCCGGAAATCACGTCGTCCTGCGCCGTCGCGCCCGCCGTGAACATGATGTCCGCCGCGCCGCTGAATGCATTGACGGCGTAGCTGTCGCCGGCGGTGCGCCACTGAATGAAGTTCGGCGCGGAAACATTGGTCCCCTCGTAGGCCATGTCGATCGCGTTCGCCGCAACGCTGGTGACGCCGCTGTAGGTGACGAGGGTCATGAGTGATTCTCCAGGCTCAGGATCTTTCGAGGCCGGCTGGCCATGCGCCGGAACTGCCTGACAACAGACGGCGGCGCGTTCGCCATCGCCGGGACGGGACCGAAATCATTCGTCTGCAAATCATTAGCAGGCACTCTCGCACAGCCACTCTCACGCCGGCAAACCGAGCGCCCGGCCTTCCCCGTTCAGATGACGAAGAATTCATCGGCCGTCAGGGCGAGGCCGGCGGCGATGGTCGCGAACAAGGTCTGGGCTGCGCCGCCCGTGCCGTCCGGGTCGTAGAAGAGCGCGCCCGCGACGTCGTCGTAGACGATGCGATGGGCCGCCGTCGTCGCCGCCGTCCCGACGGTGAATTCGGCCGCGCCCAGGGTGACGCCGCCCGCCATGCCCATGGTCGCGAGGCTCGTGAACACGTCGTCGTCGAGCTGGACCTTGTCATTGTCCGCCTTGACGAAATCCTGGATCGCGTCGGGCCCGCCGGCCATCGAGGTGAACTGGAAACGATCCGCGCCGGCCCCGCCGTTCAGCGCGTCCTGGCCCGAACCGCCGTCGAGGACGTCGTTGTCGTTCTGGCCGAACAGCATGTCGTCGCCGCCCTGGCCTTCCAGCAGATCGCCCGCGCTGCCGCCGCGCAGCTGGTCGCCGCCGTCCCGGCCGCGCAGGTGGTTCGCCGCCGAATTGCCGGCGAGGTAATCGGCGCCCGAACCGCCGGAGACGTTCTCGACCTGGCTGTAGCTGTCGCCCGCCGCTTCGCCGCCGGACGCCGTTCCGGCGAATAGGCGGATGTCGATGCCGGCCGTGTCGTCGACATAGTCGATCATGTCGACGCCGGCGCCGCCGATCAGCACGTCGCCGCCAAGCCCGCCCGACAGGAAATCGTCGCCGGCGCCGCCTTCCAGCCGGTCGGCGCCGTTCTGGCCGAATAGCATGTCGTCGCCGGCCTCGCCGAACAGCATGTCATTGCCCGAGCCGCCACGCAGTTGGTCGTTGCCGGCGCCGCCCCGGATGACGTTGCCGACCGCGCTGCCGACCAGGAAGTCCATCGCCTGCCCGCCGGTCAGGTTCTCGACGCTCGCGAAAACGTCGCCCGCCGCGTGTCCGCCCGACGCGGTCCCGTTGAAGAGCCGGACGGTGACGCCGGTCGTGTCGCCGGCGTAGGAGAGCGTGTCCGTGCCGCTCTGCCCGTCGAGGTTGTCGGCGCCGGCGCCGCCCTCCAGCGTGTCGTTGTTGCTGCCGCCGCGCAGTTGGTCGGCCCCTGCGCCGCCGCGCAACACGTTCACCGCCGAGTTGCCGGCGAGATAGTCGTTGCCCGAACCGCCGGTCAGGTTCTCGATGCCGGAGAAGCTGTCGCCCGTCGCATGCCCGCCGGACGCCGTGCCATTGAAGATGCGGACGGAGACGCCGGTCGTGTCCTGCCCATAGCTCAGCGTGTCGACGCCAGCATCGCCGATCAGCGTGTCGCCGGCGGCGGCGCCCTCCAGCAGATCGTCGCCGCCCGAGCCGTTCAGAACGTTCACGCCGCCATCGCCGACGATCACGTCGTCTTGGCTGGAGCCGGTGACGTTCTCGATTTCGAAAAGCTGGTCCAGCCCCTGGCCGATCGCGTGGATCGTGCCGGTCGGCCCGGCGAAGCCCGTGAGCGCGACGAAGACGCCGATGTCGAGGCCGAAGACCGCCGTGTCGACGCCGCCGCCGCCGCGCAGAATGTCGTCGCCGCCGCGACCGTCCAGGATGTCCGCGCCGTCGCGGGTCCCCGTCACGTTCGTCATGACATCGGCGTCGCCGATAAGGGTGTCGTCGCCGCCCGCGGCCACCAGAATGTCGTCGCCGAACGCGACCAAACCGCCGACCGCGAAGGAGACGCCTGCGAAATCGCCGATCAACGAAACCCCGCCGTCGGCGCCGTTCGCTTGCCTCGGCACGGTCGAGACCTCGATCCGGTCGTCGCCGGCCGTGAAGGCGCCCGTCACCGCCGCCGCCGTGGCGGCGTCGCCGATGAAGGTTCCGTTGTTCAGGGTCGCCCCGCCGGACAGGTTGATCGTGTCGTCGCCGGCCGTGAACGTCGCCGGCCCGAGCGCGGTCATGGGCGTAAGGAAGGTCTCGACGTCGCCGTATATCGTTCCGTCGAAGCTGCGCGGCCCGTCATACGCGATTTCGATCGCGTCCGACCCGGCGATGAAATTAACGAGCGCCGATGACGTCGCCGATCCCAACGAAACTTGCCGGAAGTCGCCGGACAGCGTCTGGACGAGCGCATTCGCCGTAATCGAATCGTTTCCCCCACGCACCATCAGGGCGAAGTCGCCGCTGACCGTGTTGCCGTCGCCGTAGATAGCGCTGACCTCGACGTCGACGGCGGGTCCGGGCGGCGGCCCCGTCAGGTCGTTGAGGATTTGGATCACATCGTCCCCGCCTTCGGTCAGGAGGTGGTTGTAGGCGTTGCCGAGATCGCCGGCGATGGCGACGATGGCGCCCAGGACGTTTCGGATCGTAATGGCGTCGTCGCCGCCGACGAAGGTTCCAGTCACGCTGTTCGCTGCGGCGGATCCGGTGTCGACAGAATCGCCGCTGATCGTCGCGATACTGGCGGATGCGGCCCCGACCACGCCGGCCTCGCCGATCGATATCAGATCGTCGCCGCCGGTCACGTCGCCCAGGAAATTGGTATTGATGTCGCCGACGATCAGGTTCGTCGCGGAAATCGGCCCCGTCAGCAGGAACTGGTCATCACCGCCAATCAGGCTGGAGCCTAAAGCGTCGACGAAAGACGCGTCGCCGACGAGCGGGCCGAGG
The DNA here is from genome assembly GCA_036732525.1 of Pseudomonadota bacterium. Classification (GTDB taxonomy): domain Bacteria; phylum Pseudomonadota; class Alphaproteobacteria; order Bin95; family Bin95; genus VMCJ01. Next base: position 8,202 of record DAINCG010000059.1, read on the forward strand.
TTCTGGGGATTGCCCATGACGGCGATGGTGAAGACGTCGTCGCCGCCAGTCAGCGACGCGGCGCCCCCGGCGCCGACGGTCGCCACGTCGCCGATGAGAAGGCCGCCGCCGCCCGCCGTCGTGAAGCGATCCGCGCCGCCGACCAGGCTGGAGCCGGCGTTCAGCACTGAGGCGTCGCCGATGAAATTGTTGCCGACGCGAATCTGTCTGCCGCGCCGATCAGGCTCTCGCCGGCCTCAACCAGAATGAAATCGCCGACGCCGGAATTCGCGACCGCCCCGATGGAGAAGGTGAACGTCGTCGCGCCGGCGAGCAGCGGGCGGAAGAAAGCCTCGCGCGCATCGTCGACGCCTGCCGCCGGCAGCACGATATCCTGCAGCAGAACCGGAGCGTCGAAATTCGTAAAGCTGACAGCCCCGCCTGACGCCGTCACGACGACGCTATCCACGCTGCCGGTCAGAAGGTCGTCGGTCGCGCCCATGCCCATGGCGTCGAAGACGATGTCGCCGATTGCGCTGTAGGCGGTCGCGATGCCCGAGGCGATCGCCCACTGATGGAAGCTCGCCGACACGGGCGTCGACGCCATGTAGGTGAGGTTGATCCCGGCAAAGCTGAAGCCGTTGGTCGAGTTGAAGACGATATCGGTCATGGACGTGTCTCCCTCGCAAACGAAATTCGCCGCACGCTGCTCACGCTACGCTCGCGGCAAGCGGCCAATAGTGGCGGCGGTCACAGGGCGCGCAGTCTCACCACGTCGTGAAACGACATGCGGCGCGCAGTGCGGCAAGGCTTGCCAAACTGCCCGGCGGCGCCATTTCCGCCGACGGGCGAGCGACAAACAGCAAGCGGGATTCGGCAAGACCATGCGTAAGACCACCATAGTCGCCGCGCTCGTCGCGGCGCTTGCCGCGGGGCCGGCGTTCGCCGACGCCTATAAAGACGGCATCGCCGCCGGCAATTCCGGCGACTTCGTGACCGCGCTCAAATTGTTGACGCCCTTGGCGGAAAAGGGCGACGCCCGCGCGCAATTCGCCGTCGGTCAGGTCTATCACCGCGGGCTCGGCGAGATCGATGAGGATCCGACGAAGGCGCGCCACTGGTACGAAAAGGCCGCCCGCCAAGGGAACGCCAACGCGCAGTCGAACCTGGGCGTCATCTACGCGACCGGCGACGGCGTGCCGCAGGACGACCGGATCGCCGAGAAGTGGTTCCGTCTGGCGGCCGACCAGGGCAACCAGGACGCCAAGGACAATCTCGCCGTCATCATGCGCCGGCGCCTGAACTGAACTTCCGCCCGGTAGATCGCCGCCGTGGCGATCCGCTAGAGTCTTCCGAAACGACGATGGGAGACGCTTCGGATGGCCGTGCACGAAGTCAACGAACTGCTCACGCCGGTCGGCGCCGGAACGCCCATGGGCGCCTTCATGCGGCTTTTCTGGCTACCGTTCTATCCCGCCGCAGACCTTGTCGCCGACGGCCAGCCGAAGCGCGTCAAGCTCCTGGGCGAGGACCTGGTCGCCTTCCGTGACAGCGACGGCCGGGTCGGCCTTGTCGCCAACGCCTGCCCGCATCGCGGCGCGCCGCTGATGTTCGGCCGGAACGAGGAATGCGGCATCCGCTGCGTCTATCACGGCTGGAAGTTCGACGTCGAAGGCCGCATCCTCGATCTGCCGGCCGAGCCGGACGGCAGCAAGCTGAAGGACCGCGTGCGCGCCAAGGCCTATCCCTGCCGGGAGCGGAACGGCGTCGTCTGGGCCTATATGGGCGACGCTGCCGAGCCGCCGCCGCTGCCCGAGATCGAGTGGAATCTGGTTCCCGAAGAGAACGTCCACGTCTCCTTCCGGGTGCAGGAGTGCAATTGGCTCCAGGCGCTTGAGGGCGAGATCGACAGCGCGCACGCGCCGATCCTGCACGGCCGCATCGACGCCAAGGGCGCCATCAACGACTGGATCGCCGGCCAGGACCTGAAGCCGACCTTCAAGTGCGAGCGCACGGACTACGGCGTGGCCATCGCCTCCCGCCGCTCCGTCGGCGAGAACGCGAGCTACTGGCGGGTCAACCAGTTCATGGCGCCGTTCTGGACGCTCGTCCCGCCCCAGTCGAAGTTCCCGGAACTCTCCGGCCACGCCTGGGTCCCGATGGACGACCAGACCACGCTCTGCCTGATGTTCTCCTATACGCCCGCCGAGCCGCTCTATCCGCGCACGCGCGAGCTTCTGGCGGAGGGCCACCGGGGCCGTGAGACCGGCCACGCCAGCCGCCACTGCTACGCCCCGAAGCCGTCGTCGGCGCCCTATGCCGACTTCTGGACGAAGTTCACGCCGGAGAACGGCTACGGCTTCGACTATGAGAGCCAGCGGACGACCTGGTTCTCCGGCCTGCCCGGCCTCTGGATCCAGGACGCGGCCTGTCAGTCAGGCGTCGCGCCGATCCAGGACCGCTCGACGGAGAACCTCTGCGTCAGCGACGCCGGCATCCAGGTCACGCGCCGCTTCCTGCTGGACGCGGTGAAGGCGCTCAGGGACGACGCGGCGCCGCCCGCCGGCGCCCGGGATCCGGAAACGTTCATGGTGCGCGCCGTCTCGCTGACCTTGCCGCGCGACGCCGACTGGCGCGCCGACGGGGCGGAGCACATGCGCGCGCGCCTCGGCAAGGACTTCGGCTACGCGCCCTGACAGGCGGCGCTAGCCGGCTGACGAAGCAGTCCGTGATGCAGTGCGCCGATTTCAAAGCGTCATGCGTCGCGGACTTTTTCAGCAGCCTGCTAGAGCGGATCCACCGGGGGCGTCGTCCTGTCTTCCGCCGCTCCCGCGATGTCGGGCGTGGCGTATTCGGCGAAGCTCTTCGGCAAGGCCCCGCCCCAGTAGACGCCCGTGCCGCGCTCCGCCTCGTTCCAGACGACCGGCTCGAAATCCGGCGCGAAGACCAGGAAGCTGCCCGCGTAGATTTCGACGCGGTTTCCGCCCGGCTCGTAGGAATAGAGATAGAAGCCTTGGGAGTTGTTGTGCTTCGCCGGCCCGGTTTCGATGAAGACGTCATTCTCGCGGAGAATATCGGCCGCGCGCAGCACATCCTCCCGGTTGTCGATCCAGAAAGCGATATGATGCAGGCGCCCGTGGGCGCCCTTGGCGTCGGCGACATACGCCACTTCGTGATGGGTCGCGGTCGAACTCATCCAGGAGCCGACCTCGAATCGCCCGTCATCGAAGCGCACCTGTTCGCGGAGCTGCAGTCCCAGCAAGTCCTGGACGAACGCCCGGTTGGGCGCGACCTCCTTCGCGAGCAGCGCAAGGTGGTCGAGCCGCCGCACGCCGACGCCGCGACCGGGATATCGCTGCGGCAGGTTCTTCAGGCGGGAGCGCTGATCGGGCGGCGGCGCATAGCGTTCCTCCTCGAAGTAGACCTCCATCAGGTGGCCGTCCGGGTCGTGAAACCGGTAGCTCCGGCCGTGGCCGCAGTCGCCGTTGGTCCAGCCGACGCCGCGCCCGGTCGCCGCGATCGCCGCGACCCGGCGCTCAAGCGCCGCCGCGCTGACCGCGCGCCAGGCGATATGGCCGATCCCGGCGGCCGGCGCCTCAGTCAGTTTGAGTGTCGTCCGCGCATAGTCGCCATAGGCGCGCAGGTAAACCGAGGCGCCGTCCCGGTGGACCGCCTCCATGCCAAGCAGGTCGGTGAAATAGCGGAGGCTGTCGTCCGGCTTCGGCGTCAGCAGCTCGATATGGCCAAGATGGGCGATATCCCGGAGCGGTTCGTGCGCTTCCAGCATCGCATTCCTCCCTTGATAGCCGCAGAACCATTTGGCCTTGCGGAAGGCGGGCTTGGGAATGCGTCGGCGCGTCGCGCCGCTTAGAAACGAATGATCAGCCGGCCGCGCGTGCCGCCGGCTTCCAGGCGGGCGTGCGCCTCGCCGGCGCGCTCCGGCGGATATTCGTCGGCGACGCGGAGCGTCAACACGCCCGCCTCGGCGAGACGGCGCAGTTCGTCGAGCTTCTCATATTCGCCGTCGTAGTTGCGCACGAACGTCTGGCTGAAACGGATGCCGCGCTCGCCCGTGCCCTTGTAGCCGCGGACGGCCGTGTAGGCGCCGCCGTCGCGCACCGCCGGGATCGCGGCTTCGTTCAGAAGCGCGCCGTCCGCGAGGCCGTCGACGCCATCCGGAAAGGCGTCGCGCACTCGTTCGGCGAAGCCCTCGCCGCGCCGGATGACCATGTCGGCGCCCAACTGCTTCACCAGCGCCGCGTCCGCTTCCGAGGCGTCGGCGACGACGGTCAGGCCTTCGTGCTTCGCCAGTTGCACGACGTAGCCGCCATAGGCGCCCGGCGCGCCGGTGACGCAGAGGACATCGCCCGGCTTCAGCCCCATCAGGTCGAGCGAGAGCCTGGCCGTCAGGGCGTTCATCGGCAGCGACGCGGCTTCGGCGTGGGAGACGCCCGCGGGCTGCGGCACGACGGCCCGCTGGTCGAGCGCGATCTGCTCCCGATAGGCCCCGTGCGCCGCCTTCGGCACGACCATGGCCATCACCTTGTCGCCGACCTTGACGCCGGTCGCGACACCGGGCCCGACTTCGTCGACGACGCCGGCCGCGTCCATGCCCGGCACATAGGGCGGCGGATCCGCCTTCTGCACTTCGGCGCGGGAGCCGTTGCGGGCCATCACGTCCGTCGGGTTGACCGCCGCCGCGTGCACGCGGAGGCGCACTTGCCCCGGCCCGGCGTGGACCTCAGGCGGCTTTGCAACGCGAGCTCTGGCAGAAACGAGAGGCCGCGAGCATCGCCGCCTCGCTTACTTCGGGAACCAGTAGCTCGGGTCCGACGGGAAGACGGACCGGGTCTCGATCCGCTCCGTCGGCCCGTCCAGGGTGTGCGCCGCCGCCTTCCAGACGGCATAGTGCGGCGCCGCGCGATGTTCGGCGCGCGCGGCCTCGTCCCGGTAGACCTCGTAGAAGTAATAGACGTTCTCGTCGGCCATATCCTGCAGCACGTTGAAGCGCGCGCAGCCGGGCTCGTCGCGCTCGGAGCCGAGCGCGTCGACCTCGATCGCGTCCAGAAATTCCTGCCGTTTGTCGGGCTTGACCCTGACCTTGACCCAGACTGCCAGCATCGTCCCCTCCCCTATTCCGCGGCGCGCGCCATCGGCGTGAAGAGATAGGGCGCCATGCTGTCCTGCGCCGCCATCCGTCGCTTGTGCCAACGGGCGCCGCCGCCATAGTAGGCGAGGCTGCCCGGTTTCGCCTTGCCGTCGCCGTTGTAGTAGCTGATGCAGTCGCGGAGCGGCGCCGACAGCAGGTCCATCTCGGCGCAGTGCTCGGCGTACTCGTCCTCCGCGGCCTTGTCGACGTCGATCGTCGAGACGCCGCGCTGCTGCATGGTCTGCAGCACCCAGGTGATGTAGCTCGCGTGCATCTCGGAAACGCGGGTGAAGTTGAACTGGCCGCCGCCGCCCTGGGGGCCGTTCATGATCAGCAGGTTCGGGAAGCCGGCGGAATGTATGCCGAGGAAGGTCTTCGTGCCCTCCTCGGACCACTTCTCGCTCAAGGTCCGGCCGTCCTTGCCCCGGATCATGTTGAACGACCCGGTGCCCATCCATTCGAAGCCGGTCGCATAGATCAGGACGTCGAGTTCGTATTCGACGCCGTCATGCACGACGCCCTTTTCGTTGATCTTGGAGACGCCTGTCGGCGCCGTGTCGACCAGATGCACGTGCGGCAGGTTAAAGGTCGGCAGGTATTCGTCATGGAAGGTCGGCCGCTTGCAGCCGTAGGGGTAGTAGGGCTTCAACGCCTCGGCCGTCTTCGGGTCCTTCACGACCGCATCCACCCGGGCGCGGATCTGCTCCATGATCCGGAAGTTGGTGTTGAGCTGCCGCTGGATCAGTTCCTCGGGCGACAGATCCTCGTTGTGCTGCTTCCGCTGCTTGTAGTCCTCGACCTTGCCGGAGAGAAAATCGTCGTTCCCCTGGAGCGCCGTGCGTCCGGCCGAGATCAGGGCCAGCCGCTCGCGCCGCTGGACGGCCCAGTTCGGCTCGTTCGGCCAGGTCGCGTACTCCTCCTCCGTCGTCGCACGCTGGTCGCGCACGTCGATCGAGGAGGGCGTGCGCTGGAAGACGTAGAGCTCCTTCACGATCTTCGCGGCTTCCGGGACGATCTGCACGGCCGTGGCGCCCGTGCCGATGATGCCGACGCGCTTGCCTTCCAGGTCGACATCGTAGCGCCAGCGCGACGTGTGGAACGCCTCGCCCTTGAAGGTCTCCATGCCTTCGATCTTGGCGAGGCGCGGCGTCGTCAGGATGCCGTTCGCCAGCACGACGAAGCGGGCGCGCATGGCGTCGCCCCGGTCGGTCTTGACGGTCCAGCGCTCGGCGTCCTCGTCCCAGAGCGTCTCCTCGACGGTCGTGTGGAACAGGCAGCGGTCGTAGAAGCCGAACCGCTCGGCCATGGTCTGGCAGTATTCCAGGATCTCGAAGCCCGAAGCGAACTTCATCGACGGGATGTAGCCCATCTCCTCCAGGAGCGGCAGGTAGGAATAGCTCTCCACGTCGCAGGCGATGCCGGGATAGCGGTTCCAGTACCAGGTGCCGCCGACGTCGCCGCCCTTCTCGCAGAAGCGGACGTCGGTGAAGCCCGCGTCCATCAGCCGGTACCAGAGAAGGAGCGCGCCGAACCCGGCGCCGATCACCAGGATCTCGCATTCGTCGTCGAGCGCCGGGCGCTCCACCGGCGGCTCGGAATAGACGTCCTCCAGATACTTGGAGAACTCGCCTTCCATGCGGATGTAGTCGGCGGCGCCGGCGCGGGCTTCCTTGAACTCGCGATACTTCGCCTGCTCGGCCGCGTTGAAGACGGCGCCCGGCGGCGGCGGCGGCAGGGTCTTCAGCGCCTCGTCCTCGATGATCGAGTAGCCCTTGCCCCTGATCTTCTCGGACGCCTTGGCCGCGCGCGTCGCGAAAATCTTGCGGCCGGTCGCGGGATCGATCCGGATCGGGTCGGTCATCGGCGCTGTCCTTCCTTCCTGAATTTCTTAGCTCCCTAAGCTTATGCGCAATTTCGCGGCGGTCCAGTCCGGTCCGGCCGCCGGTTTTACATCGTCGCGGCGACGCTCCAAGATTCTGCCGACCGCAAAACGCATTCGGGAAGCGACATGGATTTCGGCA
>DAINCG010000060.1:0-8500 GCA_036732525.1 Pseudomonadota bacterium
CATGGCCGTAGGTTTGGCGATGCCGGTCGTGAAAGGCGCCGGCCGCCGCCTGGAGCGCCGCCGCGTCGAACGGCCGGGCGTCGGCGGCGACGTTCAGCTCGTAGGACTGGCGGACATAGCGCGCATCGACCGTCCGTTCGAAACGGCGGCGTTCCGCCGGCACGCGCGCGCGGTCGAGCATGGCCGCGCCCACCGCCTCCAAAGCCGCGAACGCCGCCTCGATCTCCGCCGGGTCGGCCGCGTCCGTCGTCACGTAGACGGTGCGCACATAGTCCCGCTTCATGTCCGATCCGACGAGGCCGAGCGCGGAAAAAGCGCCCGGGATCGGCGGGCAGATCACCTCCGCCATGCCGAGTTCCTCGGCGAGCGCAGCCGCGTGCAGCGGGCCAGCGCCGCCGAAGGCCGCGAGCGCGAAGTCGCGCGGATCGTGGCCGCGCTCGACGGAGACGATCTTCAGGGCCTCGGCCATGGCGTGGTTGACGACGTCGATCACCGCAGCCGCGGCCGCCCGGACGTCGAGACCGAGCGGCTTGGCGAGCTTTTCGGCGACCGCGGCCTCGGCGGCGGCGAAGTCAATCTCCATCTCGCCCGCCAGCAGGGACGACCGGTCGAGATTGCCGAGGATCAGGTTGCAGTCGGTCACCGTCGGCTCGGTCCCGCCGCGGCCGTAGCAGACGGGGCCCGGATCGGCGCCGGCGCTCGCCGGCCCGACGCGGAGGCCGCCCGCGGCGTCGACCCAGGCGATCGAGCCGCCGCCCGCCGAAACTTCGGCCAGGTCGATCACCGGCACGCGGATCGGGTGGCCGGCGCCGTTCATCCAGCGGTTGGCGCTGGCGCCGCCGGCGACCTCGTATTCGGGCGTCGTCTCGTACTGGCCGTCCCGGATCAGGCTCGCCTTGGCGGTCGTGCCGCCCATGTCGAAGGTCAGGAGGTCCGGCCGCTTGGCCTGTTTCGCCGCGAGCGCGGCCGCGACGACGCCCGCCGCCGGCCCGCTTTCGACCGCCATCGCCGGCATCGCGACGCCTTCGGCCGCCTCGAAGACGCCGCCGTTCGAGCCCATGACGTACATCGGCGGCAGGCCAGGGCTTTGCGTCGCACGTTCCAGCCGGTCCAGATATGACGCCAGGATGGGGCCGACATAGGCGCAGACGGCTGTGGTTGAGGCGCGTTCGAACTCCCGGATCTCCGGCAGCACCTCGCTGGAGAGATAGACCGGCACGTCGAGCGCGGCGCGCAGGCGCTCGCCGAGCCGCTTCTCATGCGCCGGATTGACGAAGCTGAACAGCAGCGAGACCGCCACCGCCTCGACCTTGTCGGCCTTGAGCGCAGCGATCAGCCCGTCGATCTCGTCCTCGGCGAGCGGCGTCACGACAGCCCCGTCCGCGCCGATGCGTTCCGTGATCTCGAAGCGCCGTCGGCGCGGCACCAGCGTCGCTGGCGCGTCCTGGAAGAGGTCGTAGAGGTCCGGGCGCGCCGAACGGCGGAACTCCAGCACGTCGCGGAAGCCGCGTGTCATGATCGCGGCGGCGCGGGCGCCCTTCTCTTCCAGCAGCGCATTGGTCACGACCGTCGTCGCATGGACGAGCAGGCCGACCTCGCTCGCCTGAACGCCATAGCGCCGCATCGCCTGGTCGAGCGCCGCCAGAACGCCCTCCGCGAAGTCTTTTGGGGTCGTCGGCGCCTTGGCGACGCCGATATGGCCGCCATCGTCATCCGCCGATATCGACGCCGATCCGCCAAGCCATGAATGTATCGTCCCGTTCCGCCGCAACAAAAAATCCTAGGCCGAACCCGGGGCGCCTCGCAACGCGGAATCCGATCGGGCAAGATCGACGCGACGCAGCAATCGGGACCGACGATGACCAGCAAACGCATCGCCGTCATTGGCGCCGGCGCCGCCGGCCTTTGTTCGGCGAAATACATGAAGGCGGCCGGCTTCGACGTTGTGATCTACGAGATCGGCAGCCAGATCGGCGGCATGTGGAAATATCTGAACGACAACGGGCTTTCGAACGCCTATCGCACGCTGCACATCAACACCTCGCGCAGCGTAACGCGCTTTCATGACCTCGACTTCGACCCGGATGTCCAGGCGTTCCCGGACCACGCGGACATGCACCGCTATCTGGTCAAATACGCCGACCACTTCGGCCTGACGCCGCTGATCCGCTTCAACACGCCCATCCGCCGGATCGAGCCGGCATTCGATCCCAAGGCCGGCGAGAAACCGCAGTGGCGCGTCATCACGGACGCGGGCGAAGAGACCTACGACGCCGTCATGGCGGCGACGGGCCACCTGTCGGAGCCGCGGCACGTCCCGATGTTCCAGGAGGGATTCGGCGGCGAATACCTGCACAGCTTCTACTACAGGAAGCCCGAGGACTTCGTCGGCAAGCGGGTCTGCGTGATCGGCGTCGGCAACAGCGCCTGCGACATCGCGAGCGACGTCTGCGTCACCTCGGAGCGCACGGTCCTGGTCGCCCGGTCGACGCCCGTCATCCTCCCGAAGCTGATGTTCGGCCGGCCCTTCACCGACATCACGCGGAAGATCCAGCGGCCCTGGCTGCCGGCGACGATCCGGCGGAAGGTCACCGGCCTGCTCGCCTGGATCGCCCACGGCGACCTCACCAAACTGGGCTTCCGGCCGCGGACTCAGGAGAAGCTGCACGTCACCTCGAACGGCACGATCGTCAACGACATCGCCTACAACCGGGTGCAGTTGAAGCAGGACATCGTCGGCATCGACGGCAAGACGATCCGATTCAACGACGGCACGGCGGCGGAATTCGACGCGCTGATCGCGGCGACCGGCTACAAGGTGAGCCTGCCCTACCTGCCGGAAGGCGTCATCGACGGCGATCCGGAGAACAACCGGCTCGACCTCTACAAGCGCATCGCGCCGCCGGACTGGCCGGGGCTCTACATGATCGGCTTCTTCAACACCGACACCGCGCTCAACATGGTGTTCGAGCATCAGGCGCGCTGGGTCCGCGACATCGAACTGGGCGACGCCCGCCTGCCGAGCCCGGCGGAGATGCGCGCCGACATCAAGGCGAAGGCGGACTGGGTCGCCTCCAACTACAAGGGGACGCCCCGGCACGGGCTCGAGGAAGAGCATGTGCCGTATCTCTCCGAACTCCGCCGGTCAAACCGCGACATGCGCAAGCGCGCCTGACCCTCAGAAGCAGAAGTCCTTGCCCGCCGCTTCGCATTCCATGCGGTCGATATCGGAATCGACGCTGTAGGCGGTATCCCGGAGGTCCTGCTGGGCGTCATCGATCCGGCACTTCGTATATGCCTCATAGGCCGTCAGGAAGCGTTTGAGCGCGGTGATGCAGCGCGCGGCTTCGCTCGGGCTCCTATCGCCGAAGGCGGTGGCGCAAAAGGGCTTGGTCGGCTCCACACAATAGGCCGCCGCGGCGGCGGGCGCCGACGCCAGCAGGACCGCCAAAGCCGCCATCCGCACCGCTACGCGGCCGCCGTCAACCGGTCCAGGCCGGCGCCCAGGTCGGCGATCAGATCGTCGATGTGCTCCAAGCCGACATGGATGCGCAGCAACTGGCCCGGATCGTCCCAGGTCGTCGCCGTGCGGTTGGCGCGCGGGTCGGCCGGCAGGATCAGGCTTTCGAAGCCGCCCCAGCTGGCACCCATGCCGTAGAGCTCCAGCCCGTCCAGCATGGCGGCGACGGCCTCCTGGCCGACGGGCTTCAGGACGACGCCCATCAGGCCGGAACCGCCCGTGAAGTCGCGCTTCCAGAGATCGTGGCCGGCGGAACTCGGATGCGGCGGATAGAGGACGCGGTCGACTTCCGGCCGGGTCAGCAGCCAGTCCGCCATCTTGAGCGCGTTTTCCTGGTGCTGGCGCAGGCGAACGGCGAGCGTCCGCATGCCGCGCGATCCCAGATAAACGTCGTCGGGGCCTGCGAAGACGCCGAGCCAGCCCGCCATGGCGCGAAGGCTTTCCTCCATCGCCGCCGCATAGGTCACGGCGCCCAGCATCGCGTCCGAATGGCCGACGATGTACTTCGTCGCCGCGTGGATGGAGATGTCGCAGCCGTGGGAGAACGGCTTGAAGAAGAAGGGCGTGCCCCAGGTGTTGTCGGTCATGACGACCACGTCCGGGTTCTTGCCCTTGGCGGCGGCGGAGATCGCCGGAATGTCGATCATGTCAAAGGTCTGGGAGCCCGGCGCCTCGACGTAGACGACCCGGGTCTCCGGCCGCATCAGGTCGGCGATGCCGGCGCCGACGGCAGGGTCGAAGAACGTGGTCGCCACGTTCATGCGGGTCAGCACGTGGTTGGCGAAGTTCCGCGCGGGCGCGTAGACGCAGTCCGCCATTAGCACATGGTCGCCGGCCTTCACCTGTGAAAGCAGCGCGAGCCCGATCGCATTCAGGCCGGACGACGCGAGGATGCAGCCCGCCGCCTCCTCCACGTCGGCGATGACGTCCTCCAGCGTGAAGGTCGTCGGCGTGCCGCGCCGGCCGTAGCGCGGCTCGCGCGGGCCCTTCGCCCGCTTGTACTCCGCCATGGTCGGCTGGAGGATCGTCGAGGCGCGGAACACGGGCGTGTTCACGGCGCCAAAATGGTCGTGCGGATGACGGCCGGAATGGGTCAGCAGCGTCTCTGGCCGCTTGCCGCTCTTGTCCTTCATGTGCGTCCTTGGTCCTACTTTTCGATCGGCGTGTCTTGGCGGGCGCCCCATTCGCTCCACGAGCCATCGTAGACCGCGACGTCCTCGATGCCAGCGTTATAGAGCGCGAGCGCCAGCGTGGAGGCGGTGACGCCCGAGCCGCAGGTCGTCGTGATCGGGCGGGAAACGTCGACGCCGGCCGCCTTAAAACGGGCGAGCACCTCTTCCGGCGACTTGAAGGTGCGGTCGGCGTTGAGCACGTCCGGGAACGGCACGTTCATGGAGCCCGGAATGCGGCCGCCGCGCATGCCGGCGCGCGGCTCCGGCTCGGTTGCGTTGAAGCGGCCGGCGCTCCGGGCGTCGACGACCTGCTCCGCCTTTGTATCGATGTTAGCCAGCATGTCCTCGCGCGACCGCACGAGGCCGTCGACCCGCTTGGCCGAGAGCTTCCGCGGCGTCGCCGATGGCTTGTCGGACGTGACCGACCGCCCCTCCGCCAGCCATTTCGGCAGCCCGCCGTCCATAACCGACACGTTGTCATGCCCCATCGCCCGGAAGGTCCACCAGACGCGCGCGGCGCCGGTCGTTCCGACCGTGTCGTAGAGCACGACATGCGTGTCGTCACCGACGCCGAGGTCGCCGACCTTGGCCGCAAACTCGTCCGCCGGCGGCAGCATGTGCGGCAGGTCGGTCGCCTTATCCGCGATGCCGTCGATGTCGAAGAACTGCGCGCCGTCGATGTGGCGGTGGGCGTATTCCGCCTTGGCGTCGCGGCCGGTCGTGGGCAGGTGATGGCTGGCGTCCATAAGGACGACGTTCTCGTCGCCGAGATGGGCTTCGACCCAATCGGTCGAAACAAGCGCGGGCGGACGGCTCATGCCGGGTCCTCCAGAGAAATGTTGACGCGTCGGTTGCGCTTGCCCTTGTTTTCGATCTTGCCGACGACAATGCGGCCGATCTCGCCGACATGGGCGACGTGGGTCCCGCCGCAGGGCTGCAGGTCGAGCGCGCCGTCCTCGATCGCGACGAGGCGCACCTTGCCGGCGCCGCGCGGCGGCTGGACGGACATGGTGCGCACCAGATCGGGATTGGCGTCGAGTTCGGCGTCGTCGATCCAGCGGTATCCGACCGCCGCGTCGCGGGCGGTCGCGGCGTCGAGCGCGGCCTGGATCGCCTCCTTGTCGAGCGTCGTCTCGCCGACGTCGAAGTCGAGCCGGCTCTTTTCCAGGCCGACCTGGCCGCCGGTCACGCCAGCCGGCACGACCGAACACAGAAGATGCATGGCCGTGTGCATGCGCATCAGGCGGTGGCGGCGGTCCCAGTCGATCCGCGCCGTGACGGCGTCGCCGACGGCAAGCGGCGGCGCGCCTTCGGCCGGCACGCAGACGGAGGTTTCCGGCCCGTCGCCCTTGACGGCGTTGACGACCGGAACCTCCGTCCCGTCCGCCTTAACCAGCGCGCCGACGTCGCCCGGCTGGCCGCCGCCTTCGGCATAGAACACCGTGCGGTCGAGCCACACGCCCTTATCGTCGATCTTCGTGACCACCGCCGCGCATTCGCGCTGATAGGCGTCTTCGCGGAAGATCAGCTCCATCGTCAATCATGCTCCGAATTCGGGAACTTCACACAGCATAAGGAGGTTGCTACACCCGCGCCATGGTCGAAGTCCGCATCTCATCCGACGAATTGGAGCGCCCCGACAGGCGCCGCCGCATCCGGCGCGCGAAGCCCGCCGGCGAGCGGCGCAGCGCGCCCCGGCGGCTGCTGCGACTGCTGTGGACGCTGGCCAGCCTCTACATCGTGATCGGCCTGGGCTTCGGCATCGCGCGCTTCGGCTGGGGCGCCATGGTCGCCGCCATGGCGGAGCCGCAGAGCGGCCCGTTCATGGCGGGCCTGACCGCCGCCGCGTTCGACGGCGCGGTTCGCGTCGTGACCTGGGCGCCGACGCTGATTGCCGACGTGCTGCTCGGCGGCGACGACCTGTTCGCCTGGATGCTCTACAGCTAGCCGAAATACCGCCCGCCGGCGCCGATCGCGACGTTGGCGAGACCGATCGCGAGGTTGACCGAGACGATTTTCCGGATCGTCGGGATCTGCTTGGCCGCCTGCGGATAGTCCTCCGCCGCGAGCGCCCGCTTCAGCCGCTTCCAGGGCGCGAAGTAGAGATGCAGGAAGAGCAGGATCATGATGATCCCCAAGCCCTGCATGACGTGCAGATAGACCGGCAGGCCCGCGAAGCCGCCATAGGGGCCGAACAGCATGCCGTAGCCGGTCAGCAGCAGGACGATGATCGCCAGCCAGACCCAGTTGAAGAACTTGTCGAAGATGCGGCCCCACATCTTCACCGGATCGGGCGGCGTGAGGCCGCCCATCGCCGGCCGCACGATGACGTAGGCCATGAACATCCCACCGACCCAGATGACGGCGGCGAGGATGTGAAGTGCGACCAAAATCGAATGCAGCATGGGCGGCGGTCCACGGGTGATGTAGTCTGAAGCATCAGACTGTCTCATTCCGCCAAACGGTCAAGCGCCGCCCCGCAAACGCTAGGAACACGAACCGATGGAGCATCCGGGGGAAGGCCAGCTCGGCTGGTTCTATTGGCGCGCGCTGCGCGCGTTTCCCGACAAAACCGCCGTCATCGACGTCAGCCAATCGGCGCCGCGCCCGCTGACATTCGCCGAGCTGGACGGTTGGATGAGCCGGGTCGCCAATGTGGTTCGCGCCGCCGGCCTCGGCCCCGGCGACCGAATCGGGCTCGGCATGTCGAACCGTTTCGAGTTCCTCGCCGCGATGTTCGGCGCGATGCGCGCGGGCGCCGTGCCGGTGCCGATGAACGTGAAACAGGCGCCGGACGTGCTCGCCTACATCCTAGCCGACGCCGGCGCCAAGGCCGTGATCGTCGAACCGGCGGCGAGCCCGCATCTCGCGGACGCCGCGGCGGCCGTTCCGCTGAAGCTGGCGTTCGGCGACGCCCCCGCGGGCTGGACGGCCTTCTGGCCGCCGGTCGCGGCGGCCTCGGCCGAGTTCGCGCCGATCCCGATCCCGCCGGAGGCGCCGGCCTTCCATCCCTACACCTCGGGCTCGACCGGCCGGCCCAAGGGCATGACGCTGACCCACCGCAATACGACCTGGCTGATCGAGATTCGGCAGAAGCATTGGCCGGCAAACCCCGAACAACGCGGGCTTATCGCGGCGCCGCTCTACCACAAGAACGCCATGACCGTGGCGTTCAAGCCGAAGCTTCGCGCCGGCGGATCGGTCGTTCTGATGGGCGGCTTCGACCCGCGCGCCTACCTGAAGGCGATCGCGGAATACCGGGTGACAGAGGCGGGCGGCGTGCCGACCATGTTCTCCATGCTGCTGAAGCAGCGCGACCTGCTGGAGAGCCTGGACTTCTCCAGCCTGAAGATGCTGCGCCTCGGCTCCGCGCCGGCCCATGCCGAACTGATGGAGGAGATCGCCCGCGTCTTCGGCGTGCCGAGCGCCCAGGGCTACGGCCTGACGGAGACCGCCGGCGGCTGCCTGACGCCGCCGCTCGACGGCCGGCCGGTCCCGCCGGGCTCGGTCGGCACGGTCATGCCGGAGACGGAGGTTCGCCTGGTCGGCCCCGACGGCAAGGACCGGGACGACATCGGCGAGTTCTGGCTGAAAAGCCCGGCCAATACGCCGGGATATCACAACCTGCCCGAGGTCAACGCCGAGCGCTTCGTCGACGGTTGGCTGCGCACCGGCGACATCTTGAGCCGTGACGCGGAAGGTTTCTTTTATTTCGAAGGCCGTATCGACGATATGTTCAACTGCGGCGGCGAGAACGTCTACCCGAAAGAGGTAGAGAGCATCCTCCTGAAGCACCCCGCCGTGATCC
>DAINCG010000060.1:8590-13375 GCA_036732525.1 Pseudomonadota bacterium
AGGCGGAATTGAAGGCCTTCGCGCTGGCCAACGGCCCGGCCTACGCCCATCCGCGCCGCATCCTGATCAAGGACGCGCTGCCGCTGACCGGCGTCAACAAGGTCGACCTCCGCCAGGTGAAGCCGGAGCTCGACGCGCTCGAACTCGACGGCGCGGGCTGAATTCCGGGCTTACGCCCTTGGGCCGAGGCGGCCGTTCGCGCTATAGCTGAAGGGTCAACGCACCTTCAGGGAAGCAGCCAAGAATGAAGCGTCTTCTGCATGCGACGGCGGCCATGGCCGCGCTCGTCGGCCTCGCCCTTTCGCCGGCCCAGGCCAAGGAAATGAAGATGGGGCTGATCACGCCCCCGCCGCACATCTGGACCAAGGAAGCGGAAGCCTTCGCCGAGGAGCTGAAGGCCGCGACGAACGGCAAGCACACCGTCGTCGTCTACCCCTCCCGCCAGCTCGGCAACGAGGCAGAGGTGCTGCAGCAGATGCAGTCGGGCGCCGTCGACATGGCGTTCATGACGCTCGCCGAAATCTCAAACCGCGTGCCGGAATTCTCCGCGCTGTTCACGCCTTTCCTGGTCAAGAACAACGCCGAGGCGGTCAAGCTGCTGAAGACCTCGCCGACCGCGAAGGCCTTGCTCGACACGCTGCCGAGCAAGGTCGGCGTCGTCGGCCTCGGCTACGGCATGGCGGGCGTGCGTCAGATCGTTTCGGCCGTGCCGATCAAGAGCATCGCCGACCTGAAGGGCCGCAAGATCCGCGTCACCCCCTTCCCGGCCACCCGCGACTTCAACACCATCCTCGGCACGGCGCCGACGCCGATGCCGCTGCCGGACGTCTACGACGCGCTCTCCAACGGCCAGGTCGACGCGATCGAAATGGACCTCGAGCTCACCATCAAGCTGAAATATTGGGAGCTCGCGAAGACCGTCCTCGTTTCCAACCAGATGATGTTCCCGATGGTCGGCATCGTCTCCGGTCGGACGTGGCGCGACCTCTCCGCGGACGAGCGCAAGACGGTCTCGGAGCTGATGCGCAAGCACCTCGACGTCGTTCTCGACAAGACGGAAGAGATCGAGCGCGCCTTCCTGCCGCAGCTCAAAGAGAAGGAAGGGCTGGAAGTGCTTGAAGTGGGTCAGGAATTCTACGGCGATGCGCTTGCGGAGTGGGAGAAAATCTGGCTGCCGCAGGCGCCGGCGATCCCGGCGCTCCGCAAGGAAGCCGCGGCTCTCTGATCCGGCCCTCTGATCCGGCGCGGGCGGGCCGTTCGGCGATGGCGGAGCGGCTCGCCCGCATGC
Source organism: Pseudomonadota bacterium (assembly GCA_036732525.1). GTDB lineage: Bacteria > Pseudomonadota > Alphaproteobacteria > Bin95 > Bin95 > VMCJ01. The sequence continues at coordinate 9,879 of DAINCG010000060.1, forward strand.
TCGGCGCGTGGAGCGAGCGCATCGCCCGCGTCGAGGCGTGGGCGGCGGGCCTGCTCGCCGCCGCCGTCGCGGGCTTGATCCTCCTGAACGTCGCGACCCGGACGGCCGGCATGGCGCTCTTCTGGGTCGACGAGCTCGCCGTCTACGCGATGGTCTGGATGGCCTTCCTGGGCGCGTCCGTCGCGGTGGCGCGCCGATCGAGCGTCTCCGTCACCATCCTGACCGATGCGCTGCCAGCGCCCGTGAAACGCATGGCGGGCCTGCTGATCGATCTCGTCGTGTTGGCCTTCGCCCTCTTCCTCGCCTGGCTCTGCTGGCGCTGGTACGACCTGCCGACGCTCGCCGGCTTCGGCTTCGACGTCGAGGCGTTCACCGGCGAGACGTTCAATTTCATGTACAAGGAACCGACGCAAACCATTGGCGTCGCGAAATTCTGGGTCTGGCTGATTGTGCCGATCACGGCGGTCGGCATGTCGCTCCACGCGGCCGCCAACCTGTTCGAGAAGCGGCCGGCATGACCGTCGCCGCCGCCTTCGCCATCCTGCTGCTGCTGGCGGCGCCGATCGCGCTCGTGCTGGCCATCACAGCGGTCGTGCACATCCTCTCCTCCGGCGACCTCGTGCTGTTCGAGAGCTATCCGCAGCAACTCTTCAGCGGGCTCGAGAAATACGGCCTGCTCGCCATCCCGCTCTTCATGCTGGTCGGCGAGTTGATGAACGAGGGCGGCGTCACGGCGCGGCTGATCCAGGCGGCGCGGGTCTTCGTCGGGGCCTACCGGGGCGGGCTCGCCTATGTGAACCTGCTCGCCAACATGATGATGGCGGCGATCGTCGGCTCGGCCGCCGCCCAGATCGCGGTGATGAGCCGGGTGATGACGCCGGAGATGACCAGGTCCGGCTACCCGCCCGCCTTCGCCGCGGCGACGACGGCAGCGGGCGGCCTGCTTTCGCCGATCATCCCGCCCTCCATGCTGTTCGTGATCTACGGCGTCCTGGCCCAGATCCCGATCGGCGACATGTTCCTGGCCGGCATCCTGCCGGGCCTGCTGCTCGCCTTCGGCTTCATGTGCGCCATCGCCTTCGTCGGTTGGCGGACGGGCTTCCCGGCGGGCGAGGCGATCCGGGGCGCGGCGGCGCGCCGGGCCGTGCTGCAAGCCCTGCCATCGGCCGCCGTGCCGCTCATCATCATCGGCGGCATCCTCGGCGGCGTTGCGACCCCGACCGAGTCCGCCGCCCTCGCCGCATTGGCTGCAGCGGCGCTCGGCCTCTTCGTCTATCGCGACCTGAAACTCCGCCAACTGCCGAAAATCTTTGCCGAAACGGCGGTGACGGCCTCGGTCGTGCTCTTCCTGATCGCGGCGGCGAACGTCTTCGGCTGGATCATTCTGCACGAGCAGATCCCGCAGCATGTGGCGGCCTGGCTCGCCGGGCTGACGCAGGACCCGTTCCTCTTCCTGCTCGCGGTCAATCTGGCCCTGCTGGGCGTCGGCGCGGTGATCGACGGCATCGCCGCCATGATCATCGTCGTGCCGATCCTGCTGCCGATCGCCCAACAGTCCTACGGCATCGACCCCTTCCACTTCGGCGTGGTGATTTCGATCAATCTGGTGCTGGGATTATTGACGCCCCCCGTCGGCGCCGGCCTCTACATCGCCGCCGCCGCGAGCCAGGTGAAGCCTGGCGAGATATTCAAGGCGCTCACGCCCTTCCTCGTCGCGACCCTGGCGTCGCTGATCATTCTCTCCTGGCGGCCGGAGATTGTGACGGCGCTGATCGGCTAGGCGCCTGCCGCCGCGAACAACTCCGCCGCCACCGGGGCGAGCGCCCGGTTGCTGTGGCCGGCGTCGGGGGCTTCGACGATGCGCCAGTTGCAGGGCACGCCCATGGTCGCCGCGGCGCGGAGGCCGGTCTGGTAGAAATAGCGGCCGCGGGCGAGGCGGTGCGGGCCCTGGCGCATGGCCTCCGGCGAGCGGAGCAGGACCTTGGCGGTGCGGTTCCGGTCCTTCTGGCCCAAGAGGATCGTCAGGTTCCGGCCAAGGAAATTGGCGACGTCGCGTTCCGGGTGCTGGTGGCCGAGGCCATAGGGGAAGCGGCCGTCGTCGGTCGCGGAATAGGCCCCCGCGTTGGCGGCGATGGCGTGGGAGAAGCGGGCGTCCTCGATGTAGAGCGCCAGGCGGTGAACGAACTGCCCGCCCGCCGAATGACCGTAGAGCCAGTAGGTCTGCCGGGTCGCGCCGAAGCGTTCGCGGGCGGCGTCGAAGACGCGGTCGACGGCGCCGAAGCTCCAGGCCTCGGGCGGGCGGAAGCTCTTGCGGTCGGGCGTGCGCATGGCCCCGACCTCATAGGCGCGGGGGCTCGGGAAGCCCGTCTGGTCGAACTCCGGCGCCAGCAGCAGCGCGCCGAGCCGGTCGGCCTCCGGCTTCCAGTCGTAGCAGTAGGTCTCGGCGTTTCGCTTGTAGCCGTGCAGCACGATCAGCACCGGGCCGTCGGACGTCCAGTTGGCCGGCGCGTGGAAATGGACGTCCATGCGCCCCGTCTCCGACGCCGGCTCCGGATAGGCGAAGACGCCGGACTCGGCCCCGCTCACGCGGCAGCGCCTTTCGCAAGGGACACGCCCAGGTTCTCGGCCAGGAGCTCGTAGCTGCGCCGGCGGATGGCCTCGTCGTGCGCCCAGGTCACAATGGCGATCTCGTCGACGCCGAGCTGCTTGCCGAGCGCTTCGATCCTGGCCGCAACCTCCGGCCCCTCGCCGACGAAGCCGTCGCGCAGCATCGCCTCGATCCGGTTCTGCTCCCCGCCGGAGAACGGCGTCTTCGCGACCTCGTCCGGGTGTTCGAGGGCGATGAACTGGCCCCGGTCCCGGTAGAGCCGCCACTTGGCGCGCGGCAGGAAGTTGTGCTGCGCCTCCGCCTTGTCGTCGCCGACGAGCGCCCAGACGCAGATGGCGGAATGCGGCTCCGGCCAGCGTTCGCTCGGCCGGTAGTTCTCCCGGTAGAGGCGGAGCGCGCGTTCGGCCCCCTGCCCGTCCGTAAAGAACCAGGCGAAGGCATAGGGCAGGCCGAAGATGGCGGCGACCTGGGCGCCGTAGTCGGACGAGCCGAGGATCCAGGTCTGCGGCACGGTCTCGCCCGCCGGATAGGCCTTGACGGCGCGGAAGGGGTGGCCCTCGACCAGCGGCTCGCCCGAAACCCACGCCAGGAGGTCGCGCACGTCCGACGGGAAGGCCTGCGGCCGCTCGTTGGCGTTCGGGTTGAGCGCGAAGGCCGTCCGCCCGTCCGAACCCGGCGCGCGGCCGAGGCCGAGGTCGATCCGCCCGGGCGCGAGCGCGTCCAGCACCCGGAACTGCTCGGCCACCTTATAGGGCGAATAGTGCGGCAGCATGATCCCGGCGGAGCCGATGCGGATGCGGCTGGTGCGCATGGCGATCGCGGCCAGCAGCACCTCCGGCGCGGAGCCGAGGATGGTCGGGTGGTTGTGGTGCTCCGAGACCCAGAACCG
>DAINCG010000060.1:13385-15142 GCA_036732525.1 Pseudomonadota bacterium
GAGCGCCTCGCAGTGCTCCGCGAGCGCCACCGTGTCCCGGATCGCCTGGCCCTGAGGCGATCCGGCGACGGCGATCGACTGGTCGAGGATGGAATAGCGGATCGTCAGGCTCCTACAGGTTCTCTGCGTAGCGATAGGCGAAGGCGTCGCCCTTCCGGATGAAATGGCCCACGGAGGGCGAAGGGAAATGGGTCGCGGCGATCAGGGTCGGCGTGTCCGCGTATTTCGCCATGAAGTCGTTGCGGGTCTTCTGGCCCTGGGCCGGGTCGACGTCCGGGCGGCTGTGCAGATGCGTGCAGGCGCATTGCAGCGGCGAGTGGATCAGGTCCCCCGTCACGATGGCCTCCTTGCCGGCGGACGCCAGCTTGACCGAATAGTGGTCGGGCGTGTGGCCGGGCGTCGGCAGAAGCTGGACGCCGGCCGCGAATTCCGCGTCGCTCTTCACGAGCTCCGTCCGCCCGGCCTCGACGATCGGCAGGACCGAGTCCTCGAAATGCAGGATCGACTGCTTCTTGTTCTGCTCCGTCCAGTAGGCGAGCTCCTTTTCGGAGAACGCATAGCGGGCGTTCGGGAAGGTCGGGACCCAGCGCCCGTCCTCCAGCTTGGTGTTCCAGCCGACATGGTCGGGATGGAGGTGGGTGCACATCACGACGTCGATGTCCTCGACCGTCAGGCCCGCCCGCTTCAGGGCGTCCATGTAGGTCGTGTCCGTCTTCATGTGCCAGAGCGGGCGGGTCGGACGGTTCTTGTCGTTGCCGATGCAGCTGTCGATCAGGATGTTCAGGCCGCCGGCGCGGACGACGTAGGACTGCATGGTGAAGACCAGCAGGCCGGTCTTCGGGTCGAGCGCATTCGGCTCCAGCATCGCCCGGTGCTCTTCCAGCTCTTCCTTGGTCAGGTTCGGGAAGAACTCGAACGGGTCGAAGCCCGGCAGTTCCTGTTCGATGATGCGGTCGACGCGCATGTCGCCGACGTTGAAGGTCAAGGTCATCCGGGGTCTCCGTTCGGTATCGGGTTCAGTCCATGACCACGCCGCCGGCGACGTTGATCGCCTGGCCGGTGATCTCGCTTGCCTCGGTCGAGGCGAGGAAGAGGGCGGCGTTCGCCACGTCCGCCGGGCTCTGCAGCCGGGCGAGCGGCCAGTTGGCCTCCGCGAAGGCGGCGCCGCGCGCCTCGGCGCCGTTGTGCCCGCCCTCCTGGCTCGTCCAGTTGCGCCAGAGCATGCCGGCGTCGCGGATGTAGCCGGGGCAGATCGAATTCACGCGGACATGCGGCCCGAGTTCGACCGCGAGCGCCCGGCTGAAGCCCAGCACGGCGGCCTTCGACGCCGCGTAGACGGAAAGCTCCGGCCAGCCGCGCTTGCCCGCCTGGCTCGACATGTTGACGATGGAGGCGTCCTTGCCCGCCTTGCCGAGGTCCGTCAGATGGCCCGCGAACGCCCTGGCGCAGAGGATGACGCCCTTGACGTTGACGCCGATCACCCGGTCGATCAGCGCCTCGTCGACGTCGACCAGCCGGCCGCGCCCCGGCACGCCCGCATTGTTGACGAGCGTGTCGACCTGGCCGAGCGCCCGGATCGCGTCCGCCGCCATCGCCTCGACCGCCGCCGCGTCCGTCACGTCGCACGCGAACGCCGCCGCCGCGCCCGCCGCCTCGGCCGCGGCTTCGGCGGCGCCCAAGTCCATGTCGACGACCGCGACCTTCGCCCCTTCCGCCGCATAGAGCGTCGCGATCGCCTGCCCGATCCCCCCGGCCCC
>DAINCG010000061.1:0-598 GCA_036732525.1 Pseudomonadota bacterium
ACCCGCAGCCGCCGCGGATGTCGTAGGCGTCTTCCGCCGCCTCGCGATGGCTGGTCGGAATGACGAAGCGATCCTCGTAGTTCGCGATCGCCATGATCCGGTACATGTCCTCGATCTTGGCGCCGCTCAGGCCGACCATCTCGGCCACGGCTTCGTCGATGACGCCGTCGACCGTCTTGGCGCGCATGTAGGCCCGCATCGCGAGCATGCGCTCGAGCGCGGCGATGACGGGGCCTTCGTCGCCCGCCGTCAGCATGTTGGCGAGATAGCGCACCGGGATGCGAAGGTTGCGCACGTTCGGCATTTCGCCGTCATGGCCGAGGAGGCCCGCCTCCGCCGCGTTCTGAATGGGCGACAGCGGCGGGACGTACCAGACCATCGGCAGCGTGCGATATTCCGGATGCAGCGGCAGCGCCACCTTCCAGTCCATCGCCATCTTCCAGACCGGGCTCTGCTTCGCCGCCTCGACCCATTCCTCCGGCACGCCGTCGGCGATCGCCTGGGCGGCGATCTTCGGGTCGTTCGGGTCCAGGAATACGTCGAGCTGTGCCTTGTAGAGGTCCTTCTCGAAGGCGTCGTTCCAGACCTCCGGGTTCTC
>DAINCG010000061.1:608-824 GCA_036732525.1 Pseudomonadota bacterium
GTAGAGGTCCTTCTCGTCCGGAACCGAGGCGGCCTTCGCGATTGCGTCGGCGTCATAGAGCATGACGCCGAGATAGCGAATGCGCCCGACGCAGGTTTCCGAGCACACGGTCGGCTGACCCGACTCGATACGCGGATAGCAGAAGGTGCACTTCTCGGATTTGCCGGTCTGCCAGTTGTAATAGATCTTCTTGTACGGACATCCCGAGACACACAT
>DAINCG010000061.1:904-1156 GCA_036732525.1 Pseudomonadota bacterium
GGACGGATTGAGGCAATGTTCGCACAGACGGGGCAGGTACATCATGAAGGTGTTCTCGTACTGCCCGTAGATCTCCTTCTGCACGCCTTCGAAGTTGACGTCGGCCGAGCGCTTCGCGAACTCGCCGCCCAGGATCTCCTCCCAGTTCGGGCCCCACTCGATCTTTTCCATCCGCTCGCCGGAAATGCGCGAGCGGGGGCGCGCCGTCGGGAACGCCTCCATCGCGGGCGCGGACTTCAGATGGTCGTAGTC
>DAINCG010000061.1:1166-2569 GCA_036732525.1 Pseudomonadota bacterium
AAACGGCTCGTAATAGTCGTCGATCTCCGGCAGGTCCGGATTGGCGAAGATATTGGCGAGGATGCGCCACTTCGCGCCCTGCTTCGGCTGCAGCCGCCCCGCCGCGGTGCGTTCCCAGCCGCCGTTCCATTTTTTCTGGTCTTCCCAGTTCTTCGGATAGCCGATGCCGGGCTTGGTCTCGACGTTGTTGAACCACGCGTACTCGACGCCGTCGCGGCTGGTCCAGACGTTCTTGCAGGTGACGGAGCAGGTATGGCAGCCGATGCACTTGTCGAGATTCAGGACTTTGCCGATCTGCGCACGAATTCTCATTGTGCGGCCTCCTGTTTGCTGGCCGGACGGTCGAGCCAGTCGACCTTCCGCATCTTTCGGACGACGACGAACTCGTCGCGGTTGGAGCCGACGGTGCCGTAGTAGTTGAAGCCGTAGCTCTGTTGGGCGTAGCCGCCGATCATGTGGGTCGGCTTCAGGACGGCGCGCGTGACGGAGTTGTGGATGCCGCCCCGCTTGCCCGTCTTCTCGGAACCGGGCGTGTTCACGATCTTCTCCTGCGCGTGATACATGAAGAGCGTGCCTTCCTTCATGCGCTGGGAGACGACCGCGCGGGCCGTGAGGGCGCCGTTCGCGTTGTAGGCCTCGACCCAGTCGTTATCGACGATGCCCGCCTTCGCGGCGTCGACCTCCGACATCCAGACGACCGGGCCGCCGCGGTTGAGCGTCAGCATCAAGAGGTTGTCCGAGTAGGTCGAGTGGATGCCCCACTTCTGGTGCGGCGTGATGAAGTTCAGCACCACGTGCGGCTCGCCGTCCCGCGCGTCGGCGTTGATCTCCCGGGTGATCGTCTTCAGGTCGACCGGCGGGCGATAGACGCAGAAGCCCTCGCCGAAGGCCCGCATCCACAGGTGATCCTGGTAGAGCTGCTGGCGGCCCGTGAGCGTGCGCCAGGGGATCAGTTCGTGGACGTTGGTGTAGCCGGCGTTGTAGCAGACCTCCTCGCTCTCGATGCCCGACCAGGTCGGCGACGAGATGATCTTCCTGGGTTGCGCCGCCACGTCGCGGAACGTGATCTTCTCGCCCTCCTTGGGAATGGCGAGCGGCGTGTGATCGCGCCCGGTCGCCTTGCCGAGCGCGCGCCAGGCCTTGACCGCCACTTCGCCGTTGGTCTCCGGCGCGAGCGCCAGGATCACTTCCGTCGCATCGATGTCCGTTACGATCTTGGGGCAGCCTTTGGCCGGTCCTTCGGTCCAGGCCCCGTTCAGGTGACGCAGGTGCTCGACTTCAGGGTCGGTGTTCCAGGCGATGCCTTTGCCGCCGTTGCCGGCCTTCTCCATCAGCGGACCGAGCGCGACGAAGCGATCGTACAGCGCGGGATAGTCCCGCTCGACGGCGATGTAGTTCGGCGC
>DAINCG010000061.1:2635-4946 GCA_036732525.1 Pseudomonadota bacterium
GAGCGCGACGACGTCCGTTTCCCGGCCCAGGATCTCCGGCGCGATTTCCGAGAACTTCCGGGCGATCGCCTTGAAGATTTCCCAGTCCGTCTTCGATTCGTATGCCGGATCGACCGCCGCCTGCAGCGGGTGGATGAAGGGATGCATGTCGCTGGTGTTGAGGTCGTTCTTCTCGTACCAGCTGGCCGTCGGCAGGACGATGTCGGAGTAGACCGCCGTCGTCGACATGCGGAAGTCGATGCAGACCAGAAGGTCGAGTTTCCCTTCCGGGGCGGTCTCGCGCCACGTCGCCTCGACCGGCTTGCGTCGGCCTTCCTCGCCCAGGTCCTTGCCGAGCACGCCATGATCCGCGCCGAGCAGGTGTTTCAGGAAGTACTCATGGCCCTTGCCGGAGGAGCCGAGCAGGTTCGACCGCCAGACGAAGAGGTTGCGCGGCCAGTTCTCCGGCGCGTCGGAGTCCTCGCACGCCATTTCGATCTCGCCGGACTTCAGCCGCTCGGCGACATAGTCCTTCGCCTCGACGCCGGCGGCCTTCGCCGCGCGACCAACCTCGAGCGGATTGGCCTTGAGTTGCGGGGCGGAAGGCAGCCACCCCATCCGCTCGGCGCGGATGTTGTAGTCGATCAGGCTGGCGTCCCAATCGCCGTCCGGCGCCGTCGGCGACAGGATTTCCTTGGCGCTCAGCGTCTCGTAGCGCCATTGGTCGGTATGGGCGTACCAGGCCGACGTCGAGTTCATGTGCCGGGGCGGACGCGCCCAGTCGAGAGCGAAGGCGAGCGGCTGCCAGCCGGTCTGCGGCCGAAGCTTTTCCTGGCCGACATAATGGCTCCAGCCGCCGCCGGACTGGCCGACGCATCCGCACATCACCAGCATGTTGATGATGCCGCGGTAGTTCATATCCATGTGGTACCAGTGGTTCAGGCCGGCCCCGAGGATGACCATCGACTTGCCGTTGGTCTTTTCGGCGTTCAGCGCGAACTCGCGGGCGACCGTCGCGATCTTCTTGCGATCGACGCCGGTGATCTTTTCTGCCCATGCCGGCGTGTAGGGGCAGTCGTCGTCGTAGCTCCCGGCCGTCCATTCGCCGCCCAGGCCGCGGTCCAGGCCGTAATTCGCGCAGAACAGATCGAACACCGTCGCGACGACGGCGTCGCTGCCGTCGGCCAACCGGAGTCGCTTCACCGGAACGTTGCGGCGCAGGATGTTCGGATGCTCGCAGCGGACGAAGTTGTCCGTCGCCTCGCCGCCGAAGTACGGGAACTCGACGCTGATGATCTCGTCGTTGTGCTCGTCGAGGATCTGCGAGAGCCGGAGGCTGACCTCCGCGTCGCCCGCCCTTTCTTCGAGATTCCAGCGGCCCTGGTCGCCCCAGCGATGTCCGACGGAGCCGTTGGGCGCGATCGGATCGCCGGTGCGGTCGTCGATCGCGACCGTCTTCCAGTCGGCGTTGGCGTCCTGGCCGAGCGCGCCCTCCAGATCGGCCGCACGCAGGAAGCGGCCGGGCTTCAGACTGCCGTCCTTCCCCTCAAGACGCACCAGCATCGGCATGTCGGTGTACCGGCGGCAGTAGTCCTCGAAGTACTCGCACTGACGGTCCAGGTGGAACTCACGCAGGATGACGTGGCCCATCGCCATGGCGAGCGCCGAGTCGGTGCCCTGCTTCGGCGCGAGCCAGATGTCGCCGAACTTCGCCGCTTCGGAATAGTCCGGGCAGATTACGGCGGACTTGGCGCCCCGGTAGCGCGCTTCCGTGTAGAAGTGCGCGTCCGGCGTCCGGGTCTGCGGGACGTTCGAGCCCCAGAGTAGCAGGAAGCCGGAGTTGTACCAATCGGCGCTTTCCGGAACGTCCGTCTGCTCGCCCCAGGTCATCGGCGAAGCCGGCGGCAGGTCGCAGTACCAGTCATAGAAGCTCATGCATACGCCGCCGAGCAGCGACAGATAGCGTGAGCCCGCGGCGTAGGACACCATCGACATGGCCGGGATCGGCGAGAAGCCGAACACGCGGTCGGGGCCGTAGGTCCTGGCCGTATAGGCGTTGGCGGCGGCGACGATCTCGGTCGCCTCGTCCCACGTTCCCCGGACGAAGCCGCCCTTGCCGCGGGTCTTGTTGATCTGAGCCCGCAGAACGGGGTCGGTCTGGATCGCTTTCCAGGCTTCGACCGGGCTCTTGTCCTGGCGCATCCGACGCCAGGCGCGCATCAGGTCGCCGCGGACCAGCGGGTGCTTCACCCGGTTGGCGGAGTAGAGGTACCAGCTATAGCTCGCGCCGCGGGCGCAACCGCGCGGCTCGTGGTTGGGCATGTCCGGCCGG
>DAINCG010000061.1:4956-9229 GCA_036732525.1 Pseudomonadota bacterium
GTAGTCGGTCTGCTGGGTTTCCCAGGTGACGATCCCGGACTTGACGTAGATCTTCCAGGAGCAGGACCCCGTGCAGTTCACGCCGTGGGTCGAGCGCACGATCTTGTCGTGGCGCCAGCGCTCCCGATAGGTCTCCTCCCACCCGCGATCCTCGCGGGTGACCTGGCCGTGGCCGTCGGCGAACTGCTCCAGCTCTTTCTTCTGGAAGAAGTTCAGCCGGTCGAGCAGGTGACTCATCGTAGCCTCCTTATTGTGCGGGCATTGGGGCGCGGTCGGCCGGCTGGCGGCCGCGCTCGATGTCGTGCAGCAGCCCGCCCGGTCGCGTGTAGACGAACCAGGTCAGGGCGGCGCAGGTCAGGTAGAAGATGAGGAAGCCCCACAACGCCGCCATCGGCGCGCCGGTCAGCGCGATGGAGCTGCCATAGGCCTTGGGAATGAAGAACGCCCCGTAGGCCGCGATGGCGGACGTGAAGCCGATGATGGCCGCCGATTCCCGCTCGGCGTTGCGCAGGCGCTCGGCCGGCGCGGCCTGGGGCATCAGCCGGCCCATTTCGCTGCGCATGATGATCGGGATCATCTGGAAGGTCGACGCGTTGCCCACGCCTGTCGCGAAGAACAGGACGAGGAACATCGCGAAGAAGCCCCAGAACGCGCCCGGCTGATCCTTGGCGCCGAGGAAGTAGAGGACGCCGCCGACGGCCGCGATCATCAGGACGAAGGTCCAGAACGTGACCCGGCCCCCGCCAAACTTGTCGGAGATCCATCCCGTCGCCGCCCGGCTCAACGCGCCGACCAACGGCCCGAGGAAGACGTACTGAAGGGAGTCGATCTCCGGGAACTGGGTCTTCGCGAGCAACGGGAAGCCGGCGGAATAGCCGATGAACGAGCCGAACGTGCCCGTGTACAGCCAGCACATGATCCAGTTGTGCTTGCGCTGGAAGATCACGGCCTGCTCGCGGAAGGACGCCTTGGCCGACGCGAGATCGTTCATGCCGAACCATGCCAGCACCGTCGCCAGGATCAGGAACGGCACCCAGATGAAGCCGGCGTTCTGCACCCAAAGCTGGCCGCCGGCGGACAAGGCCTGCGGCGCGCCGCCGACCGCCCCGAAGACGCCGCCGGTGATCGCGAGCGGCACGGCGAACTGCATGACGCTGACGCCGGCGTTGCCGAGGCCCGCGTTGAGGGCCAGCGCATTGCCTTTCTGCGCCTTTGGGAAGAAGAAGCTGATGTTCGCCATGGATGAGGCGAAGTTGCCGCCGCCGAAGCCGCAAAGCAGCGCCAGCACCAGGAAGATCAGGTAGGGCGTGTTCGGATTCTGGACGGCGTAGCCGATGCCGAAGGCCGGGATCAGAAGGGAGGCCGTCGACAGCGTCGTCCACAACCGTCCGCCGAAGATCGGCACCATGAACGAATAGAAAATCCGCAGCGTAGCGCCGGATAGGCCGGGCAGCGCCGCCAGCCAGAACAATTGGTCCGTGGTGTAGTCGAAGCCGATCGCGGGAAGCTTCGCGACGACCACGCTCCAGACCATCCAGACGGAGAAGGCGAGCGGCAGGCAGGGTATCGAGACCCACAGGTTGCGCTGGGCGATCCGCCTGCCGGTCTGTTCCCAGAACTGCGGGTCTTCCGGCCGCCAGTCGGTGACCAGACTGCCGTCCGTGCGGCCGTGCTTTGCGGGATCGTGAACCTCTTCCAGCTCCGCGAACGGCGCCAGCTTGTCGAGGTGTTCGGCGGCGGCGGCGCGCTCCATGTGCCGGATCGAGAAGTGCATCCAGACCAGGGACACGGCGACGATGACGAAGAGCAGCGCGAAGCAGCTCGTCCAGACCCCGGCGAGGTCGTTCATCACGCCGAACGCGATCGGCAGCACGAACCCGCCGAGCCCGCCGATCATGCCGACCAGGCCGCCCACGGAGCCGACGTGGTTGGGGTAGTAGACCGGGATGTGCTTGTAGACCGCCGCCTTGCCGAGGGACATGAAGAAGCCCAGGACGAAGACGGCGATGACGAACGGGACCAGATCCATCCGCGTGGAAAAGACGATGAGCCCGTCGATGCCGTGGATGACGTAGTCGGTGTCCGGATAGGACAGCATGAACAGCACGGCCAACGCCACGCCGAGCGTCCAGTACATCACCGTGCGCGCGCCATAGCGGTCGGCCAGGTGTCCGCCATAGGCGCGGAACAGGCTCGCGGGGATCGAGTAGAGGGCCGCCAGCATGCCGGCCGTCTTCAGATCGAGGTCGTAGACGCCGATCAGATAGCGGGGCAGCCAAAGCGCCAGGGCGACGAAGCCGCCGAAGACGAAGAAATAGTAGAGCGCGAAGCGCCAGACCTGCTGATTGCGCAGCGGCTCCAGCGCCATCTTGGAGGATTGCGCTTTCTCGCCGCGCGCCCGCCGCCGTTGAAGCTCCGGGTCGTCTTCGGTCGCGAACCAGAAGATCACGGCGATGACGACCAGCGCCACCGCCCAGACCTGGGCGACCATTTCCCAGCCATAGGCGACCAGCACGAACGGCGCCAGAAACTTCGTGACCGCGGCGCCGACATTGCCGGCGCCGAAGATGCCAAGGGCGGTGCCCTGCTTTTCCTTCGGGTACCATTTCGACACATAAGCGACCCCGACCGCGAACGAGCCGCCGGCGAGGCCGACGCCGAGCGCGGCCAGCAACATCAAGGGGTAGGTGTCGGCGTAGGAGAGCAGGAACGTCGCCGCCGCCGCCAACAGCATGGTGAGGACGTAGATCGCGCGCCCGCCATACTGGTCGGTCCAGATGCCGAGGAAGATGCGGCTCAAGGAGCCGGTGAGGATCGGCGTGCCCACGAGCAGGCCGAACTCCGTCTCCGAGAGGCCCAGTTCCTGCTTGATCTGCACTCCGATGATCGAAAAGATCGTCCAGACGGCGAAGCACGCCGTGAATGCGAGCGTGCTCAGTCCGAGCGCTTGGCGCCGTTTTTCCGGGCCCGCCTCCAATCCGTAGTCCATTTGCTTCCCCCAGTGTGCGAATTGCGACGCAGCGCGTCCCTGGTTGCCGGAAGCTCGTACGACCTGATGGCAGGCTGTTTGATCTAGATCATGAAACGCAATTTTTCCTGTAAAAATAAATAGATAAGCCAAAAATGTCATTGCTGGAGCTTGACGTTTCGAAACGCTGGCCGGTCATATGAGCAGTGCTGGTTTGACATCGACGCCCATGCTTGCTTGACTTTTATCAAGCGACCGGCGTGGGGGCTTCGAATAGCGTGCGGGCTGGCGATCATCCGGAAATTCGCGCATTGCCGCTGTTCGCCGACATCGAGCCGGCGAATTTCGAGCGGCTCCTGCGCGGCGGCTATGTTCAGAATTTTCCGCCGCGCGTGAAGCTGCTGGAGGAGGGGGATCCGGCTGACTTCCTGCACATTCTGGTGTCCGGATCGGTTGAATTGTCGGCTGCCTGGAATCGCCGCGAATCCGCGTTGGCGATCGTCGAGCCTGTTTCGGCCTTTATCCTGGCCGCCACGATTCGGGACGCGCCCTATCTGATGAGCGCGGAAACGCTCGAGAAGAGCCTGGTCGTGCTCCTGCCGTCGGAAGACGTCCGGGAGGCGTTCGAGGCGGATAACAGCTTCGCGCGCGCGGTCGTTTCCGAATTGGCCAACGCCTATCGGGGCATCGTCAAGACGACGAAGGACCTGAAGCTGCGGACCGGAACGGAACGGCTGGCGAACTTCTTCCTGCGCCTGCATGCGGCCCAAGAGGCGCCCGAGACGTTCGAACTCGGCATGGAGAAGCGCCGATTGGCGTCGCTGCTCGGCATGACGCCGGAAAACCTGTCCCGTGCAATCCGGTCGCTAAAGCCGTATGGCGTAACGGTCGACAATACGTCGGTTCGTATCGACAACCTGGACGAACTGCGACGCTTCGCGAAGCCAACGCCCCTGATCGACGATGTCGATCGCTGAAGTCGAACGGGCATCAGGAGGAAACCATGAACCAAAAACTGCCGAACGCCGCGGGCCGCCTGGCTGACGAGCATCCGGACATCTGGTCGGCCTATGCCGCGTTGGGCAAGGCCTGCGCCGAAGCCGGCCCGCTGACGGCCAAGGAGCGGCGGCTGGTGAAACTGGCGCTCGCGATCGGAGCCGGCACCGAAGGCGGCGTTCATTCGCATACGCGCCGCGCCTATGCCGAGGGCGTGGAGCCGGAAGCCGTCAGGCAGGTCGCCCTTCTGGCGATCGGCACGCTTGGCCTGCCGCGGGCGGTCGCCGCACGCACGTGGATCGACGACAT
>DAINCG010000061.1:9239-15021 GCA_036732525.1 Pseudomonadota bacterium
CCCGGCCTCGCCGTCGGCGGCAGCGCGCCCATCGCCCGTCTTCAGGCGGCGGCTGCGTCGGGACGCGCTTTCATGCGCCGAATCCGGCGCGAGGGATCGTTCATGTTCGAAGCCGTTCTCTTCTTTCATCTCCTCGGCGCGACAATGTGGACGGGCGGGCACCTGATTCTGACGCTGAGCATCCTGCCCGAGGCGTTGCGGCGACGGGACCCCGAGCCGGTCCGGCGCTTCGAACGCGTATATGAGCGCGTCGGCGTTCCGGCGTTGGCGGTCCAGATCGCGACCGGATTGTGGCTCGATCCGCAGGATTGGCTGCAGCTGGACGATCCGGCCGCGCGCACGATCCTGCTGAAGCTCGCTTGCGTGGTTGCGACAGCGGCTCTGGGACTTCACGCCAGACTGAAGCTCATTCCGAATCTAACGCCCCGCAGCCTGCCATGGCTCGGTTGCCATATCGTCGCGGTGACCTTGCTCGCGCTCCTCTTCGTTGGGCTCGGGCTGTCGTTTCGTTTCGGCGGCGCCTAGAGCAAGATCGCCTTAGGTCGCTCCGGACGTCGCATCGGCGCGATCGGCTTCGGCGTCCAGTTCGTCGAATGCGAGCGCGGCATGGGACATCGCCGCGCCCGCTGCCACCTCGGCCGCGACCCAAACGGCTTCCATGATTTCACTGTCGCTTGCGCCTGCCCGGCGCGCGGCCTTGGCGTGGGCGCGGATCCGGTAGGGGCATTGCATGGCGTGCGCGACCGCGACCGCCAGCAACTGCTTCGTCCTGACGTCGAGGGCGCCGTTTCCAAAGACGGCGCGGCCGAAATCTTCGAACGCAGCGTCGGAAACGGGCGCCAGCGCCTTTCGACGCTTGACCGTTTCGCGGGCGACGGGCGGATACATGCGCCTGTTCATCCTTCCTCGCTTTCGCCTCGGCCGCGCCGCGAACGACGCGTTTGACGTCTTCGGATTGGCGGGCCGCCATAATAGGTATATGATATACCTCTTTATGATGCGACCCGAAGGACGGCAAGTGCGGCTGACCCTCCACACCGACTATGCGCTTCGACTGCTGATCTCGCTCGCCGTCGCCGACGGCGAGCGGCGGACCGTCGAAGACCTGTCCCGGCGCCACCGCGTCTCGACCAACCACTTGATGAAAGTCGCGCGGTCGTTGATCGAGGCCGGTTTCGTCGCCGGCGTTCGCGGCCGCAATGGCGGCCTTGAACTCGCCCGCCCGCCAGCGGATATCTGCATCGGCGAAGTCGTGAGGACATGCGAGGAAAGCTTTGCGCTCGTCGATTGTTTCGCGCCGGACACAGATCGCTGCCTCCTGGTCCCGGCCTGCGGACTGCGCGCGCCCCTGCAGGAGGCGCTGGCGGCGTTCTTGGGCGTGCTGGACCGCTATTCGCTGGCCGATCTGGTCGCCTGCCCTGCGCAAACGAAAGCGTTGCGGCGCCTCGTCTTTCCGGACGCGCCGCAAGCGATCGGGGGCGGCCCGTGAATGACGCAGCCCGCCGTCGCGCCTATCAGATGCCTCGCCTGCTTTCCCAGGGATTTCGGCCGTTGTTTCTCGCAGCCGCCGTTTGGGCTGCGCTGTCTCAAGCGATCTGGCTCGGAACGCTGGTCGGCGGCGTGGCGCTTCCGACGGGGTTCGATCCGGTCGCCTGGCATATCCACGAAATGATGTTCGGGTTTGTCGTCGCCACGATCGCGGGCTTCATGCTGACGGCGATCCCGAACTGGACCGGGCGGCTGCCTGTCCGGGGCGTTCCGCTCCTTCTTCTCGTCACGGCGTGGCTTGCCGGCCGCTTTGCGATCGCGGCGTCGGGTCTTATCGGGACGGGGCCGGCGCTTGCGCTCGACATTTCATTCCTTGGAATGTTCCTGGTCATCGTCACGCGTGAGCTCGTCGCCGGCAGGAACTGGCGGAATCTTCCGATGGCGGCGGCCTTGGCGGTTCTCACGGCATCGAACTTCGGCATGCATGCCGAGGTCGCCGGGTGGTTCGATCTGGGCGGCGCGAGCTGGCGTCTGGCGCTCGCCGTCGTCGTCTTCCTGATCAGCCTGGTCGGCGGCCGGATCATTCCAAGCTTCACGCGGAACTGGCTCGCGAAGAACACGCGCTCAAGCGCCCCCGCGGCCTTCGGTCCAGTCGATTGGCTGGCCCACGGGACGACCGCCGCCGCGCTCGCCACCTGGACGTTCGCGCCCGACCTTCCGGCCACAGGCGCGGCTCTCCTGGCGGCGGGCGTGTTGCAGGGCGCGCGCCTGCTGCGCTGGCGTGGCCTGCGCGCCCGGGCGGAAGCGTTGGTGCTGGTCCTTCATGTCGCCTATGTGTGGGGCCCCGCCGGCCTCTGCTTGTTGGGAGCGTCGATCCTGCTCCCCGGCCTTTCGCCCATGCTGGCGACACATGCGCTGACGATCGGTCTGATCGGCGGCATGATCCTGGCCGTGATGACGCGGGCCACCTTGGGACACACCGGCCGCCAGCTCCACGCCGACGGACCGACGGTCGCGATCTATGCGCTCGTAAATCTGGCGGCGCTCGCGCGCATCGCCGCCGAACTGCTGCCCGAACGATGGTTTGAGCTGATCAATATCTCCGGGGCCGCCTGGATCGGCGCATTCGCGCTGTTTTCGCTCGTCTACGGGCGGTATCTCCTCGGCGCACGGCCCGGATAATCGCGCCAGCGCTGCCTGCTTGCGGCAGCGCGCGCAGGTTCAATCCCGGTCGCCTCCGCCATCCCGTACTGCCATTGCGGCCCCCTTGATCCGACGAAGCGCCGCGAAGCGGACATCGTAGTCGAAGTCGGCGCCGAAGTCACGCAGGCGCTGGACGAAGAACGGCGGCAGGCTCAGGAGATACCGTCGCATCTCCGCATCGCCGCGCCACTTGCGGATCGATGTCGTGAACGTCCGCCCGTTCTGGGAGAACGGCCGCTCGACCGCAAGGTCGAAGCGGTCGGCAAGGGACCGCTGCACGTCGTCCGGTCGCTCAACCAAGTCTTCATAGCGGACGACGTGGATGTCGCGGGTCGGCTGCGCCGCGCGGAGCGCCTGCAGGGCCAGGAATTCGTCCAGCCATCGCTTTCGCGACACGTAGTAGCCGTGCGCGCCGCCGGATCGTACCGGTGCCGGCTCGTCAGGACGTCGAAGGGGTGGCGGACCATGTAGACGAGGTCGATATGCGGCGGCAGGCGTTCGAGCGTCGCAAAGGCGGTGGAGCGGCGTTTCAGGCAAAGCCAGGGCGCGTCATGCGCCAAATCCTGGAACCGGGAATAGTCCGACTCCTCGGGGGCCGCGCGCAACCCGGCGAACGTCGCCATCTGGCGCAGCATCAGCGTCGTGCCGGAGCGCGCGCAGCCGGCGATGAAAAGATAGCGTGTCCGCTCCGACGCCAAGATTCCGCGCGTGGCTCCGTCTTCCGCCTGGCCGGTCAGCCGCGCGCCGTCTCCGGGCCCTCGCCGCCGAACCGGGTCGCGGCCCAGCCGATCAACGCGCCGACGACGGCGCCTTCGAGAACGATCCAGTAGGGCGAGGCGAATGCGCTCTCCGGCCCGAACATGCGGCCCAGCATGGCGCGGAAGACATCGCCTGCAAAGAGCGTCAGGACGAAATTCATCCACGCGCCGACCAAGGGCGCGCGCACGAACCACGGCAGCGGCAGGTCCAGCACGGGATGCCGGGACCAGACGCCGAAGACGCCGATGACGGCGCCGACGGTCGCATACCAGAAGAGCGCGCCAAGGCGCAGTTCCAGGCTGGCGTCCGGCCAGACGTAGGGCAGCGTGAAAAAGCCGACTATGCCGAGGACGAAGCCGATCGACTTGCCGACCACGATGCGCGTGACGAGCGAGGGTTTCCGAAACATGGCCGATCCTCCTTGAGTTGCATGTGGGCGTCTGCCCGCCTGCCCGGAATGCGCCCGATGTCGCAGATTGCCATCGCCCGGCGCATTGACTATGCCGTCGGGAAAGGCCGGACCGCCCGCCGGCCCGTCGGAAATCTGATGACCGCGACCGCCGCTCGTCCCGCGACCGATCCCGAGACCCTCGCCGACGGCGTGCTGAAAGGCGACCGCGCCGCGATCGGCCGGGCGATCACCCTGGTCGAAAGCCGGAACGCGGCGCGGCGGCGCCAGGCGCAGACCATGCTGCAGGCGCTGCTGCCCCATACGGGCCAGGCCTACCGGGTCGGCGTCACCGGCGTTCCGGGCGTGGGCAAGTCCACATTCATCGAAGCCCTTGGCCAGAACCTGATCGCGGACGGGCGCAAGGTCGCCGTCCTCGCGGTCGATCCGACGTCGTCGCGGACCCGCGGCAGCATTCTCGGAGACAAGACGCGCATGGCGAAGCTGGCCGCGGACCGTAACGCGTTCATCCGGCCGTCGCCGTCCTCCGGCACGCTCGGCGGCGTCGCCCGCGCGACGCGGGAGACGATGCTGGTAATGGAGGCGGCGGGCTACGATGTGGTCCTGGTCGAGACGGTCGGCGTCGGCCAGTCGGAAATCGCCGTCGCGGAAATGACGGATTTCTTCCTGGCGCTGATGTTGCCGGGCGCCGGCGACGAACTGCAGGGCATCAAGAAGGGCATCCTGGAGATCGCCGACATGATCGCCGTCAACAAGGCGGACGGCGACAACCGGGATCGCGCCATGGCGGCGCAGCGCGAATATACGGCCGCCTTGCACATCATGGCGCCCGCATCGCCCGACTGGTCGCCGCCGGTGGTGCTGTGCAGCGGGCTGCGCAACATCGGCCTCGACGACCTCTGGGCCGAGGTCGCGCGGCACCGCGAGATCATGGAGCGGACGGGCCAGTTCGAAGGCCGGCGGAAGGCGCAGCAGGCCGGCTGGATGCGGTCGATGCTGGAGGCGCGGCTGCTTTCGGGCCATCTCGACGGGCCGGACGCGCGCCGGAGCATCGCGGAGGCCGACGCCGCGGTCCGGGCCGGCCGGATCACGGCGCCGCAGGGCGTCGAGCAGGTGCTGGCGGCCATCGGGCTCGCCAAGGACTTTGGCGAGGGCTGATCGGGCTTTCGCCCTTCGCCGCTTTCGCTTTAGGCTGGAGGCTCATTCGGCGACGGAGCCCCGGTTCGATGGAGACGCACGAGATCCCGCTCGAAGACATCTATGTGCCGGCGAAACGGCGGCGGGATGTCGACGCGGCCAAGGTCGAGGAACTCGCCGAAAGCATCATGGAAGAGGGGCAGAAGGTGCCGATCCAGGTCCGCAAGGACGGCGAGCGCCTGGTCCTGGTCGAAGGCCTGCACCGGCTGGAGGCCGCCCGCGCGCTCGGCGAGGCGACCGTGCTCGGCATCTTCGTCGGCGCCCGCCGGTTCTGACGCGCGGGGCCGCTATTGGCGCGGCCTACCGCCATTGGCGCGCTGGCGGGCGATGGTTTCCTCATCGTCCCAGGGAAAGACGATCCAGGTGTCCTGGCTGACCAGCGTCACGTAGGTGTCGACCACCGGGATGCCGGCCGGCTTGGCGTAGACGGTGGCGATGTGCGCCTTCGGCAACATGGCGCGGACGGCGCGGGCCGTTTCGCCCGTATCGACCAGGTCGTCGATGACCAGCAGGCCTTCGCCGTCGCCGTCTTCCGCAAGGCCCTTCAGGACCTTGAGATCGCCGCGGACGTCCGCGGCGCCCTGTTCGGTTTCCTCGTAGGAGACGATGCAGAGCGTGTCGACATGCCGAAGGTCGAGTTCGCGGGCGATGATCGCCGCCGGCGCCAGGCCGCCGCGCGCGACGGCGACGACCTTCCTGAACGGGCCGAGTTCCGCAAGCCGCCAG
>DAINCG010000062.1:0-312 GCA_036732525.1 Pseudomonadota bacterium
CGAAGCCGGCTGGGCGGCGGCGGAAGCGGCGTTCGAACGGATGGAAGCGGACGCAGCCGTCTGGCTGGAGGAGGCGGCGTCCGATCCGGCGGCGCGGCAAACCACGCGGCTGATCGAGGCGCGCTATCTGGGCCAGAGTTTCGAGGCGCAGACGGAAAGCTGGTCCGGCGACGCCCCGGCGGACTTCGTCGCCCGCTTCCACGCCGCCCACGCCAAGGAGCACGGCTACGACATCCCCGATCGCGCGGTGGAGATCGTGAACTGCCGGGTGATCGCGACGGCGACCGGCATGCGGTCCGACCCGACGCCCCT
>DAINCG010000062.1:322-1459 GCA_036732525.1 Pseudomonadota bacterium
GGTCGCGCCGCCCGCCGTCGGGTCGCGGGACGTCGCGTTCCGCATGTTCGACGGGGGCGTCCGGCGCGTCGCGACCGCCGTCTACGACCGGGCGGAACTCGCGCCCGGCGCCGTCGTCGAGGGGCCGGCCATCATCGTCGAGAAGACCTCGACGACGACGCTGCCGCCGGGCTGGACCGGCCGGGTGGACGCCTACGGCAATATCGTGCTTACGCGCCGGCCCGCTTCGCCACCATGAAGAGGCGGCCGAACGGGAAGAGCGTCTGGCCCGCCGCCCGCTTCGGATAGGCCTCGCGGAGCGCCGCGCCGTATT
This sequence comes from Pseudomonadota bacterium, assembly GCA_036732525.1. Classification (GTDB taxonomy): domain Bacteria; phylum Pseudomonadota; class Alphaproteobacteria; order Bin95; family Bin95; genus VMCJ01. Next base: position 636 of record DAINCG010000062.1, read on the forward strand.
CCGCCAGATACGCGGCGGCGGCCTCCTCGCCGAGCGCGGTCAGCACGGGCCGGAGCGCCGAGCCCTTGACCCACTCGAGCACCGGGTCGTCGCCTTCGAGTTCCTGCAGGTAGTGCGTTTCCCAGATGTCGACGTCCGCGGCGTCGGGGTAGAGCAGGTCGTAGTATTCCTCGCCTTCGTCGACCCACTTTCGGGCGACGGACTCTTGCAGCGCCTTGTCGCCGTAGCCCTTGCCGCCATTGCCGCCGGCCAGGATTTCCCGGAGCAGGCGGTGCGAGCTCTGGCCCCAGGAGAGCGGCATCTGCACGGCGAAGATGCCGCCCGGCTTCAGGCTGCGGAACAGATGCGGGAAGAGCGTCTTATGCTCGCCGATCCAGTGCAGCGCCGCGTTGGAGAAGATCACGTCCGGCGCCTCCGGCGGCGTCCACGCGGCGATGTCGGCCTCGACCCACTCGACCTTGTCGCCACCCGCGGCCTTGCGGCCCTTGGCCAGCATTTCGGGCGATGCGTCGAGGCCGATCACGCGGGCGTCCGGCCAGCGCTCGGTCATCGCGATCGCGATCTCGCCGGCGCCGCAGCCAAGGTCGTAGCAAAGCTTCGGCGCATCGAGATCGATCCGCTGGAACAGCTCGATCGCTGGACGCAGGCGATGGCCGCCATAGCGAAGATACTGTCCCGGGTCCCAGACCCCTTCCGGCCGCTTGTCGAGCATGTCAGGCATTCCTTCGAACGGGAAATCAGGCCGGCAGATGTAGCACGAATTCCGATCCATCCGGACCGGAACGCGCCAGCGCGATCTGGCCGCCATGCGCGGCGACGATCTC
>DAINCG010000062.1:1509-14879 GCA_036732525.1 Pseudomonadota bacterium
GCGCTGCCGGAGAAGGGCTGGAAGAGCCGTGGCTCCATCGCCGCCGGAATGCCCGGGCCATTGTCGGCGACGCTGATCCGGACCTTCCCGCCGGGCGCGGTCGTCGCGGCGACCGAAACCTCCTCCGCGCCCGCCTCGTAGGCGTTCCGCGCCAAATTCTCGATCACGCGGGTCAGCTGCGCCCGGTCGACATGGGCGAAGAGGCCTTCGGGCGCATGGTTCTCATAGCGCCGCGCGCCGCCGTTGCCGGCCGCCTTGATCGCCGCCTCGCCGGCGTCCGCCAGAATCTCGCGCAAGTCCGCGCGCGTCTTGCTGAGCTTCGCTTCGCCCGTCCGGGCATAGCGGACGACATCACGGCAGAGCGCCACCGACCGGTCGATCGCCCTGAGCAGCGTCGGCGCCTGGCGGCGCACGGCCGGGTCCTCCGACTGCATCAGGCCGTCGGAGACGAGCTGGGCGGAGGAGAGAATATTGCGGAGGTCGTGGTTGATCTTCGCGACGGCCTCGCCGAGCGCGGCGAGCCTGGCCTTCTGAGCGAGCGCCTGGCGGAGGTCGCGCTGCATGGCGGCCAACTCCCGCTCGGCGACCCCGATTTCGTCGTTGCGGCCGGACGGCCTGACGCCGCGGCTCCGGTCTTCGGGCGCCGCGCGGAACTCCATGATCTGAGCGGTCAGCCGGCCCATCGGGCGGACCATCATCCATTGCAGCGTCAGATAGAGCAGGATCGCCGTGATGCCGGAAATCACCAGCGACAGCTGGAGGATGCGCTTCGAATATTCGATCAGCGCCTTTCGCATCGGCTTTTCGGGCAGGATCGCGCTGATCAGGACGGACGGGTCCTCCGGCGAGCGGCCGGTGACGCGCAGGATGACGTTCCGGTCGCGCAACAGGGTCTCGAAGGCGTGGAGCATCATCTCCGTCGGCGTCTCCCGCTCCAGGTCGACGACGACGTCCGGCGTCGGCGGCGTCTTGGCCCCGAGCATGCGCGTCACCAGTGGGCCGAGATGCAGGTCGATGGCGTAGGCGCCGACATGGCGGAGAAGCTGGGCTTCGAGCGCCGGGCTGACCTCGCCGTCCGGGTTCGCTTCGAGCGCGAGGCCGGCCAGATGCGCGTCCGCCAGCCGGTCGGTCAGGTACATGACCCGGAACCGCCCCGCCGACGGCGCGAAAATCAGCACCTCCGCCGCCATTACGAAGGCGACGGTCATCACGAGCAGGCGCGCGGACAGGCTGGCGAGCAGTTTCCGCATGATCCGAGAGACGTCCCCCAATCGGCGCGGACGGCGGATCAGCCGGCGCGCTTCGCTCTTATGGCTTTCCAGAGCGTCGGCGCCAATGCCAGGAGCGCCAGCAGGAACAGGGGAACGAGGACTTCAGGCTTGAAGATCGCGCCGAGGTCGGGCGTGCCGCCGGCGGCGAAGATGGCGTCCAGTCCGGCGCCGACGCTGGCGTAGACGAAGGTGCCAGGGATGATGCCGAGCGCCGTCGCCGCCACATAGCTCCGGAGCGGCGCGCCGGCGAGGGCGGGCGCGACGTTGACGACGACGAACGGGAAAATCGGCGCGAGCCGGAGCGCCAGGATGTAGTTGAAAGCGTTTTCCTCGAACTTGGCGCGCATCGTCGCGACGGCGCCGCCCATGCGTTCCCGGAAATAGTCGGCGAAGGCGGTGCGGGCCGCGACGAAAAGTATGGTCGCGCCGATCGTCGCGGCGACGACGGTCAGAGCGCCGCCGAGCAAGGTTCCGAAGATGAAGCCGCCGGTCAGCGTCAATACCGTGCCGACCGGCAGGGAGAAGGCGATGACCGCGATATAGACCAGCATGTAGGCGCCGGCGACGAGCACAGGGTTGTCCGACGTGGCTTGCTTCAAGGCGTCCCGGTTCTCGCCGAGCTTTTCCAGGCTGACATACTCGCCGCCGCCGAGGGCAAAGAACGCGGTCGCGCCCGCGGCCAGAACGGCCAGCGGCAGGAAGCGCTTCAGCGCGCCCTTCGGCTTCGGCGGCGGCGCGGCGTCCGCCGCGGGCATCTGGTCTTCCGGCATCGCCGTCGGCTCCTGCTGGCGCTCCCCGGTATAAAGAGAAGGTCGGGGCGCCCGCCGCCATTCATAATGGCGTGATGCGGCCGGCGAAACGTCGGGCGTCGACGCGCATTGACCCGGGCTTCAGCTTTCGCCTATAAGCCTCGCTCCATTGGAAGAGCCGCAGCGCGCGCCGTCGGACCTGATCGTTCGGCAGGGCGCGCGTTGGTTTTCGGAGCATTGAGCCGTGAAGCGCACTTATCAGCCGAGCGTTCTCGTACGCAAGCGTCGCCATGGGTTCCGTTCGCGGATGGCCACGGTCGGCGGTCGCCGCGTGCTGTCCAACCGTCGCGCCAAGGGCCGCAAGCGCGTCTCCGCTTGAGCCGGGCCGGCGGCGCGCCGCCGATCGGCCGGCTGAAGCGCCGACGCGAATTCCTGGCCGCCGCCCGCGGGCGGAAGGCGGGGTCTGCCGGCGTCGGCCTGCAGGCGCGCCGGCGCCGGGCGGATGAAGACGCCGGCGCCGGCGTTCGTCTGGGCTTCACCTGCTCGAAGAAGGTCGGCAACGCGGTCGAACGCAACCGGGCCCGTCGGCGTCTGAAAGCCGCGGCGGCGACGCTTGCGCCGAAATTGGCGGTCGATGGTTGCGACTATGTCTTGATCGGGCGGCGGGCGACTGTCACATACCCATTCGACAGATTGCTCGACGATCTCGGCCGCGCATTCAAGGACGTCGGCCGCAAGCTGGAGGGAGGACCGAGATGACCCGTCTTGCCCGCCGATTGGCGGCGCTCCCGGTTCTGGCCTACCGATACCTGATTTCCCCGTTCACGCCGGCCGCCTGCCGCTACCAGCCGACCTGTTCCGCCTATGCGCTCGAAGCGATCGAGCGACATGGCGCGGCGCGCGGCTCGGTCTTGGCGCTGCGTCGTTTGGCGCGGTGCCATCCCTGGGGCGGCGCCGGCTACGATCCCGTCCCTTCGAACAAGCGCCCGGCCGTCTGACCGGCGGCGCGCTTCACCTGACCAACCTCTAGACCTCCGGGATTTCGCGCGCGATGGAGCAACGCAACCTGCTGCTGGCGATGGCGTTGTCGATCGGCATCCTGCTCGGCTGGAATTTTCTGTTCCCGCCGCCGCAGCCGCCGGTCGAGACGGACGCGCCGACGACGGCCGATACCGCCGACCCGTCCGCACCGGCGGCCGGCAGCGGCGACGTCGCGTTGCCATCTGCCGCGCCGGGCGCGACGGGCGACGCGCCCTCCGCCGTCGCGACGCCGGGGGCGCCGGTCATGAGCCGGGCCGACGCGCTCGCCGAATCGCCCCGGCTGCCGATCGAGAGCGGCCACCTCGCCGGCTCCATCGCGCTGAAGGGCGGGCGGTTCGACGACCTGACGCTGACGACCTACCGCCAGACGCTCAATCCGGACAGCCCGCCGATCACGCTGCTCTCGCCGAGCGGCGGACCGAACGGCTATTTCGCCGAATTCGGCTGGATCGGCGACCAGGCTGGCGCGGCGCCGGGCGCGGACGCGCTCTGGCGAAGCGACCATGCGTCGCTGAAGCCAGGCGAGGTCGCGACGCTGACCTGGCGCGGCGAAACCGGGCTCGTCTTCGAGCGCAAGATCGGCATGGACGAGGGCTATCTCTTCACCATCGAGGACACCGTTCGGAACGAAGGCGACCAGCCGCAGACGCTCCGGCCCTACGGCCTCGTGTCCCGGGCCGGCGTGCCGGACGTTACGCAGCTGTTCGTCTTGCACGAAGGCCCGATCGGCGTGCTCGGCGGGTCGCTGGAAGAGGTCGACTACTCCGACCTGATGGACGACGGATCCAAGGGCGTCATCGAGAAGCCGACCAAGGGCGGCTGGATCGGCATCACCGACGTCTACTGGCTCGCCGCGGTCGTCCCCGATCCGTCGGCGACGGTGAAGGCGCGCTTCCTGCATCATGCCGCGAACGGCCAGGACCGGTTCCAGACCGACTATGCGGCGGAAGCCGGCGTCGTCGTGCCGCCCGGCGGCTCGACCGCCTTCACGCACCGCTTCTTCGGCGGCGCGAAGGAGGTGAAGCTCCTCGACAAGTACGAGGAAGAGCTCGGCATCGAGCGCTTCGACCTCGCGATCGACTTCGGCTGGTTCTACTTCCTGACCAAGCCCTTCTTCTACGCGCTCGCCTGGCTGTACGGCATTCTGGGCAACATGGGCCTCGCGATAATGGCGTTGACCGTCGCGATCAAGGCCGCCTTCTTCCCGCTGGCCAACAAGTCCTACAAGTCGATGAGCCAGATGAAGGCGCTGCAGCCGGAAATGCTGAAACTGCGGGAGCGCTATGGCGACGACCGCCAGAAGCTCAACCAGGAAATGATGGCGCTTTACAAGGAGAAGAAGGTCAATCCGGCGTCCGGCTGCCTGCCGATTCTGATCCAGATCCCGGTATTCTTCTCGCTCTACAAGGTGCTGCTGGTCACCATCGAAATGCGGCACGCGCCGTTCTTCGGCTGGGTCAAGGACCTGTCTGCGCCCGACCCGACCAGCGTGTTCAACCTGTTTGGCCTGTTGCCTTACGATCCGCACGCGTTCCTGCCGGGCGGCTTCAATATCGGGGCATGGGCGTTGGCGATGGGCATCACGATGTTCCTGCAGCAGCGCTTGAACCCCCAGCCGACCGACCCTGGGCAGGCGCGCATCTTCGCCCTGATGCCGATCGTCTTCACCTTCCTCCTGGCCAACTTCGCGGCTGGCCTCGTGATCTACTGGACCTGGAACAACATCCTGTCGATCGCCCAGCAGGCGTTGATCATGAAGCGGCAGGGCGTGCCGATCGGCCGCCGCGCGCAGGAACGGGCGAACGGGAAGGCGTCATGAACGATGACCGATCCTGCCGACGACGCGGCCGTCCTCTCCGCCGAAGCGCTTGAGGCCGGCCGCCTGCTCTTCGCCCGGGAGGCGACCTTCCTCTGGGAAGCGAAGTCGCTCGACAATCTGCCGCCGCCGGAACTGCCGGAGGTGGCGTTCGCCGGCCGCTCGAACGTCGGCAAGTCGAGCCTGATCAATGCGCTCCTGGGGCGCAAGGACTTGGCGCGCGCCTCGAACACGCCCGGCCGCACGCAGAGCCTGATCTTCTTCGACGTCGGCCAGCGCATCCGCGTCGTGGATCTGCCGGGCTACGGCTACGCGCGGGCGTCGAAGGTCAAGATCAAGGACTGGACCCGGCTCACGCGCGACTTCCTGCGCGGCCGTCAGAAGCTGGCCCGGCTCTGCCTGCTGGTCGACGCGCGGCACGGCCTCAAACCCGGCGACCACGAGATGATGGCGCTCTTGGACGAGGCGGCGCTGTCCTATCAGGTCGTGCTGACCAAGCGGGACAAGGTCAAGGCGGAGGAGGCGGCGCGCGTGCTGGCGGCGACGGAGGCGGCCGCGGCGAAGCGACGGGCCGCGCACCCGGTCGTATTGATGACGAGCGCCGCCAAAGGCGACGGAATAGCGGAACTGCGGGCGCATCTGGCCGCGTTCGCGGACGAGTGAGGAGGAGACGATATGTCGGATAGCGGCGACGAACGGAAATTGAGGGTCGGCGTGCTGTCAGAGGCGCTGCCGTTCATGCGTCGATATGCCGGCGAGACGATCGTCGTGAAGTATGGCGGCCATGCGATGGGCGACCAGGAACTGGCCGACGGCTTCGCCAGGGACATCGTGCTGCTGAAGCAGATCGGGGCCTATCCGATCGTAGTGCACGGCGGCGGGCCGCAGATCGGCTCCATGCTGAAGCGTCTGGAGATCAAGAGCGAATTCGTCGACGGCTTGCGGGTCACCGACAAAGCGACGGTCGAGATCGTCGAAATGGTGCTGGCCGGGGCCATCAACAAAGGCATCGTCGCGGCGATCAACCGCGCCGGCGGCAAGGCGATCGGCCTATCGGGCAAGGACGCCGACCTGATACGGGTGAAGAAGCTGGCGCATACCTCGCGCGAGACCGATTCGAACGTCGAGAAGGTGATCGACCTGGGCTTCGTCGGCGATCCGGAGCGCGTGAACGGCAAGGTCCTGCTGGAGCTGGCGCATACCGGCGTCATTCCCGTGATCGCGCCGATCGGCTTCGACGACGCCGGCTCGACCTACAACATCAACGCGGACACGGCGGCCGGCGCCGTTGCGGGCGCGGTCAACGCCAAGCGCCTCCTGATGCTGACGGACGTCGCCGGCGTGCTGGACGGCGCGGGCGACAAGCTGGAGGACATCTCCGCCGACGTCGCGCGCCGCCTGATCCGCGAAGGCGTCATCAAGGGCGGAATGATCCCGAAGATCGAGACCTGCCTGGAGGCGGTCGACGCGGGCGTCGAGGCCGCCGTCATCCTGGACGGACGGGTGCCGCACGCCATCCTGCTCGAAATCTTCACCGAGCGCGGCGACGGCACCATCATCCGCCCGGCCTGACGGTACGCTACTGCGTCACGTCCGACGTCGGGTCGACCGACCGACGGGCTTCCAGCACGTCGTGCAGGGACACGCCCTCGCCGCCCGTCATGTTCTCGGCGCTGGCCGTCTGCAATTCGCGGGCGTCATGCGCCATCGCGTCCAGAATGCGCAGTTTATCGGCGTCGCTCAGCGTCTTGGCGTCGACGACATCGTGCGGCTTCGGAAAGTGGCTGTAGGGGTCGAGAACGATTTCATCGACGCTGGCGGTCGTGGTCATGGCTGCGTCTCCCGATTTGCGCGGTTGCGTGTCTCGGTCAACGCGCAGCCGGCAAATCGGGTTCCGCCGCCGCGCGCTCAGTCGACCTTGCAATCCCGCAGGATCTCCGGCTTGAACTTCAGGCCGTGGCCGGGCGTTTCGGGCGCCGTGATCACGCCTTCGACCGGCGCCGCCCATTCGACCCAGACGTCGGCCAGCAGGCCCATGTCCTCGATGATCTCGCCGTTCGGGATTGACGCCATCAGCTGGATCATCAGTTCCGGGTAGAGGTGCGGCGCGATCTTCAGGCCGAAGGTGTCGGCGATGGCCGCGATCTTGCGCAGTTCCGTCAGGCCGCCGCGGATCACGTCCGGCTGCAGGATCGGGCAGACCGGGTTTTGGAAGAAGGGCTTCAGGTCGAAGCGGGTGAAGTGGCTCTCGCCGCCGACGACCCGGGTATCGAGCGCCGCCGCGATCCGGAAATAGCCCTCGTAGTCGTCGGGGACGACCGGCTCTTCGAGCCAATAGACGCCGTATTCCTGGATCTTTTTGCCCATCAGGATGGCGTGGTCGGCGGTGTAGGCCATGTTGGCGTCGACCATGATGTCGACCTCGTCGCCGACCGCCTCCCGAACCAGACGAACGTTCTCGACGTCGTCCTTGTCGCCCCATATGTGGCCGATCTGCATCTTGATCGCGGAGAAGCTCTGGGACTTGAAGCGCTGGGCCTTCTCGATCATCCCCTCGCGGGTCATGCCGCGCCACACGCCTGAGCCATAGGCCTTCACCTTGGCCTGGGTATGGCCCCAGAGCCGGTGCAGCGGCATCCCCGCCGCCTGGCCGACCGCGTCCCAGAGCGCAACGTCGATCGCCGAGAGGCCGAGCACCTGGGCGCCGCCGCGGCCTTCCGCGATCGTGGTGTTCCAGAGGTCGTTCCAGATGCCCTCGACCTCGGTCACGTCGCGGCCGAGGATGCGCGGAATATGGCTCTCCTCGATCGCCGCCTTGGTCGCGCGCATGCCTTCGCGCAGATAAAGCTGGTAGCCCATGCCGACATGGCCGTCGGCCGTCTCGATCTCGCAGACCAGGATGCTGCGGGGCTTGTTGTAGTTCGCCTGGAAGGCCGGCTGTTCGTTGTAGGGAACGGACAGCAGGGTGATCCGGACGTCCTTGATCTTCGTGCCGCGGTCGGCCATTTCGCTCTCCCTCACACGCCTTCGACGACGATCATCTGGAAGTCGGCCGCGTTTTCGCGGGCGTCGCGGGCTTCCTTGTATTCCGGCGAATCGTAGAACGTCTTCGCGGCCTCGACGTCGGCGAACTCCAGTACGACGACGCGGCGGTTCTCGGCCTCGCCCTCCAGCGTGGTGATCGCGCCACCGCGCACGATGAACTTGCCGCCGTTCTTGGCGATGGCGTTGGGCGTCAGGGCCTGATAGCCCTTGTATTTCTCGGGATCGGTGACGTTGACGCGTGCGATGACGTAGGCGGCCATGGTCGGGCGTTCCTCGATGTGATGGATTGTTCGTTCGATCCCGCATGATGACGCGCCCCGCGGGCGCGGGAAAGGGGAGAGCCATGGCGAGCGACCCGATGATCCGACAGCTTCGCCGGCTGCTGGAGATGGGCGCGGCGGCCGGCCACGGCATGTCGAACGCGACGCTGGGCGGCGGCGACCCGGCGGAGACCGCCTTCATCGAGGAGGAACTCGATCGCATGGGCGACATTCACCGGGCGCTCGCGGCGGCCCTCGACAAGCTGGAAGCGGGCGCCGACCCGGCGGAGGTAAGGCCCCTGGTCCTGGAGGTTGCGCGGCTGCGCGAACCCACGCCATGGGCGTCGAGCGAGCTGCTGGACCGGTTTATCGACCGCTACGGCGCCTGAGGCTTGCGGCGGTCCCGTCCCGGTGGTGCAATAAAGCTTCGCAGCCTCCGGGAGGTTCGCCCGTGGATTTCCGTTTCAGCCCCGAAGATCTGGCGTTTCGCGACGAGGCGCGCGCCTTTTTCCGCGACAAGCTGCCGGAAGACCTTCGGCAGAAGACGCTGAACAGCGAGGCGCTCAGCCGCGATGAGATCATGCGCTGGCATCGAATATTGCACGAGAAGGGCTGGGTCGCGCCGAACTGGCCGGCGGAATATGGCGGGCCCGGCTGGTCGGTCACGCAGAAATATATTTTCGATGAGGAGTTCGGACTCGCCGGCGCGCCGAAGCTGATTCCGTTCGGCATCGGCATGTGCGGTCCCGTCCTGATGGCGTTCGGGACCGACGCGCAGAAGGCCTATCACCTGCCGCGCATGCTTTCGGGCGAGGTGGTGTTCTGCCAGGGCTATTCCGAACCGGGATCGGGCTCCGACCTCGCCAGCCTGAAGACGCGGGCGCGGCTTGAGGGCGACGAGTGGGTCATCACGGGCCAGAAGCTCTGGACGACCATGGCGCACATGGCGAACTGGGTCTTCCTCCTGGCGCGGACGTCCGACGAGCCGAAGAAGCAGCTCGGCATCTCGTTTTTCCTGATCCCGCTGGATACGCCCGGCATCGAAATCCGGCCGATCCATCTGATGGACGGTCTGCATGAGACCAACGCCGTCTTCTACGACGAGGTGCGCATCCCCAAGGCGAACATCGTCGGCGAACCCGGCGCCGGCTGGACCATCGCCAAGCACCTCCTGGCGCACGAACGCATGGGCGGCGGCGCGCTCGGCCAGCACAAGTTGTTGCTGGCCCAGGTGAAGGCGATCGCGGCCGCGGACCAACGGTCGGCCGGACGCCCGCTCGCCGAGGACAGCGACTTCGCCCGCCGCGTCGCCGAAACCGAGACGGAGCTCCGCACGTTGGAGGCGGTCATCCTGAAGACGCTCGCCAAGGTCTCCGCCGACAAGGCGCTCGGCGCGGAAGCCAATGTCATCAAGATCCGCGGCTCGGAAGTGCTGCAGCGGCTGACCGAACTGCGTATGGAGGCGCTCGGCCCCGCCGCCATTCCCTATGACCTGGAAGCGCTGGAAAGCGGCTGGGGCAATCGGGCGCCGGTCGGCGAGGCTTATGAGAACGGCGTGGCGCCCCGTTATTTCCACATGCGGAAAGTCTCGATCTATTCGGGATCGAACGAAATCCAGCACAATATCATCGCCAAGGGCGTCCTTGGCCTTTGAGGGAGAAACGCAATGGACGGGATGACGGGTTTCCGCTCGGCCTATGAGCTTGGCGGAGCGGAGGCGGAGCAGGAGCTGCGCGTGCAGCTCGCCGCGGCCTATCGGCTGGTCGACCATTTCGGCTGGACGGAGCTGATCTACGGCCATCTGACCGCGCGCGTCCCGGGCCCGGAACATCACTTCCTGATCAACCCCTACGGGCTGAACTACGACGAGATCACGGCGTCCAACCTGGTCAAGATCGACCTGGACGGCAATGTGATCGACGGCGGCGCGGGGGAGTGGGGCGTCAACTATGCGGGCTTCGTCATCCATTCCGCCATCCACATGGCGAAGTCGGATGTGAACCGCGTCGTACTGCACACCCACACCCGCGCCGGCATGGCGGTCGCCGCGCTGGAGGAAGGCCTGCTGCCGATCTCCATGACCTCGACGCAGTTCTACGACGACATCTGCTATCACGACTATGAGGGGGTCAGCCTCTATCTCGACGAGCGCGAGCGGCTGCTCGCCGGGCTCGGCGACAAGAAGGCGATGATCCTGCGCAATCACGGGCTGCTGGTCGCCGGGCGGACCGTGCCGGAAGCCTTCCTTCGTCTCTACCGGCTGGAGCGCGCCTGCCAGGTGCAGATCGACGCGATGGCGGCGGGCAAGGTCCGCACGATTGGCGGCAATGTGGCGAGCCGCAGCCGCGACGACCTCAACAACCACGCCACCGACAAGCCCAATGGCGATCTCGAGTTCGCGGCGCTGATGCGCAAGCTCGACAAGATCGACCCCAGCTACAGGAACTAGACCCATGTTCGATATGGCGCAGCCGACCGCGGTCGGCATGTCGGCCGAGCGGCTCGCCCGCATCGGCCCCTGGATGGACGGTTATGTGGAAAGCGGCAAGCTCGCCGGCTGCCTGACGCTGGTCGCCCGGCACGGTCAGGTCGTCTACATGGACTGCCGCGGCAAGGCGGACGAGGCGTCCGGCCGCGCCATGGCGGCGGACGACATCTTCCGCATCTACTCCATGACCAAGCCGATCACCTCCGTCGCGGCGATGTCGCTCTATGAGGACGGGCTCTTCCAACTCGACGACCCGGTCGCGCGCTTCCTGCCGGAATTCGACGACATGCGCCTCTGGGTCGAGGGCGAGGGCGACGCCATGAAGACCGAGCCGGTCGGCGACGCCATGCAGATCTGGCATCTGATGACCCACACCTCCGGCCTCGTCTACGGGAATCGGGAGCCCGGCGCCGTCGGGCGGGCCTATCAGGCGGCCGGCGTCGACTTCTCGGGCAACCGCAATACCGGCGTTCTCGAAGACATGACCAGGCGCTGCGCGGCCATGCCGCTACGCTGGCGGCCGGGAACGCGCTGGGAGTACAGCGTCGCGACAGACGTGCTCGGGCGGCTGGTCGAGGTCGTGGCCGGCAAGCCGCTCGACCAGGTCTTCCAGGAGCGCATCTTCGATCCGCTCGGCATGACGGACACCAGCTTCCAACTGCCCAAGGACAAGGTCGGGCGGTTGACGCAACGCTTCCAGCGCCAGGCGGACGGCAGCCGCAAGGCGACGGATCCGGCGAGCGCGGACTCCTCCTGGGCGAAGCCGGTGACGTTGTTCTCCGGCGGCGGCGGCCTCTTATCGACGGCGGAGGACTATCTGAAGTTCTCCGAGATGCTGCGCCGGCGCGGCGAATATGAAGGCCATCGCGTGCTTGGCCGGAAGACCGCCGCCTACATGATGCGGAATCACCTGCCGGGCAACGCCGACCTGACGGCGATGGGCCAGCCGGTCTTCAGCGAAACCAGCTATGACGGCATCGGCTTCAGCCTTGGCGGGTCCGTCGTCGTCGACGCGGCGACGGCGAAGGCGCTTTGTTCGGAGGGCGAGTTCGCCTGGGGCGGCGCCGCCTCGACGGCGTTCTGGGTCGACCGGGCGGAAGGCGTCGTCGCCGTCTTCCTGACGCAATTGCTGCCGTCGGCTTCCTATCCGATCCGACGCGAACTCCGCACGCTCGTCTATCAGTCGATCACGGACTGATTGGCGGCCGGCCTGTGACCGGACGCACAGTCCGGTGCGGGCCGGGATTGCGGCGGCGGGGCGGCTCCCCAAGTGCAGGACACGCCGATCGGGGCGCGAAATGCGAATTGGGAGTCGCACGAGATGTCTGGCCGTTTGTCGTTGGTCGCATTGGTCTTCGCCGCATTGAGCTTCGCCATGCTCGCGGCGGTCGGCGCATCGGCGCGAGCCGACGTCCTCACATCCTTGGCGCTTTAACCCGGCCTTGACCTGAGCTAATCAGACTGCGCGACGGTATTGGCGGGGACGCGAGATGGCGCGCATTCTGTTGGCGGAAGATGACGACTCGATGCGGGCGTTCCTGAAACGCGCGCTCGAACGGGCCGGGCATGAGGTCGACGCCGTCGGCGACGGCGTGGACGCGCTGGCCGCGCTGATCTCCGACCGGTTCGACCTGTTGCTGGCCGACATCGTGATGCCCGGCCTCGATGGCATCGAGCTTGCGCGGCGCGCGGCGGAAGACGATCCCGCGCTCAAGGTCGTGCTGATCACGGGTTTCGCCGCCGTAGCGCTCCGCGCGCGCGACCAGGCGCCGTCGGGCGCGCAGGTTCTTTCGAAGCCGATGCATCTCCGCGAACTCGTGACCCAGGTCGACGAGATCCTCGCGGCCTGAAATTCGATCGGCCTCAGTCGGCCTGCCGCCGCGCCCGTTCCGCCGGAAGCTTGATCGTCACGTCCGAGCCCTGACCGACGGCGGACACGATCTCAACCGACCCGCCGTGCATGTCGGCGACGGCGCGCACGATCGACAGCCCGAGCCCGGCCCCCTTGAGCGGCCGGCCGCCAAGCCGGCGCGCCTGGGTGAACGGCTGCATCACGCGCTCCAGATCCGCCTCCGGAATGCCCTCTCCGGTGTCGCTCACAGTGATGCGGACATCTTCGTCATCCACGCGCCCGGACAGGGTGATCCGGCCGCCGGCGGGGGTGAACTTCACGGCGTTGGCGAGCAAATTCAGGATCGCCTGCAGCATCGCGCGACGGTCGACATAGAGATCGACGGCGGGGGTCGCGGCGACGGCCAGCGCCACGCTTGCGGTCTCCCGCTGCGGTTCGACCAGACGCGCGGCTTCTTCCAGCAATTCCTCCAAGGGCGTCCAGTCCGCCTCGAACGGATAGCGCCCGGAAGCGAGCTGGGCGTGGTCGAGCATGTTGTCGACCATTTCCAGCATGTGCCGGCCGGCATTGGCGATGTCACGGAGATACTGGGCCTGCCGCTCGTTGACCGGTCCGAAGGAGCGCGCCAGCAGGACGTCGGAGAAGCCGATCACCGCGTTCAGCGGCGTCCGCATTTCATGGCCGAGTTCGCCGAGCGCCTGGGCGCCGATCACAGGATCGTCGATCGCGGTCTCGTCGTCGGCTCCGGGCGCCGCCGCGCCGAGGCCCTGCGGCAGTTCGATAAGGGTTACCAGGCTGCCGCCCGGCCGTCGCCGCGCCTTGGCGAACAGGCTGTCGCCGTTCGGCGC
>DAINCG010000063.1:0-14826 GCA_036732525.1 Pseudomonadota bacterium
ACGCAATGATCAAATCCGTTACGCGCGGCGCCATGGCGCTGGCTGTAGCCGGCGCGCTCGGCTTGGGCGCATCGGCTGCGAAGGCCGAAGACTTCGTCTTCATGACCGGCCCCGCCGGCGGGAGCTGGTACCCGCTGGGCGGCGCCATCAAGAACATCCTTGAGGAAGAGGTGCCGGGCCTCAACGTAACCATCCGTCCGGGCGCGGGCCTTATCAATCTGAAGGGCGTTTCCGGCGGCAAGGCGCACATGGGCTGGAGCCTCGTGATGTCCGCGGTCGACGGCATCAACGGCAACGAGCCGTTCGACGAAAAGATTCAGGACGTCTGCAATCTCGGCTCGTTCTACGACAACTATCTCCAGTTCGTAACGACCGACGAGTCCGTCAACTCCGTCGCCGACCTCAAGGGCAAGGCGCTGGTCACGCTGCCGCGCGGCAACACGACCGAGCTTGGCGCCCGCGCGCTCCTGAAGACCGAGGACATGAACTACGACAGCCTCGGCAAGGTGAACTTCGCCTCGATCTCCGACGGCGTGAACATGATGAAGGACGGCCAGGTCGACGCGATGATGACCATCACGTCCGTGCCGAACGGCTCGCTCCTCGACCTGACGAACTCCCGCAAAGTGAAGTTCGTCGAGATCACCGACGAACAGTTCGCGCACCTCAAGGCGCAGAACGCCGGCTGGCAGCGCCTGATCGTGCCGCCGAACAGCTATCCGGAGCAGACGGAAGAAGTCCGGATCGCGGGCTTCCCGGCGCACTTGATCCTGAATTGCAAGTCGGTGTCCGAAGAGACCGCCTACAACGTCACCAAGGCGCTGATCAAGCGCGGCCAGGAGCTTGGCGCGATCGTCAAATCGCTGAGCACCCTGACCGCGGAGCGCATGGCGGTCGACATCGGCGTGCCGATGCACCCCGGCGCCGTCCGGGCCTATAAGGAAGCCGGCGCGCTCTGATCGACTGGCGAGGGGCGTCCGGACGCTGATGCGCCCGGACGCCTGCGTCTCGGAAATTTCGTCCCGTCAACGGGCCTGAACGCAGCCGGCGGAAGACCGGCGCGAGGCATATCTGGGGGCTAACGCATGTTGGGCGACGGCAAGCTGGGCATTTGGATCCCGAGCGCGATCGCGCTCTTGATGTTCGCGTTTCATATGTGGGTCGTCGCAACCGGCGCGCCGGAGGTGTTTCACTTTCGGGGCACCCATCTCGCCTTCGCGCTTTCTCTGATCTTTCTCTGGTATCCGCTGTTCGCCAAGGCGAGCGGCGCCCGCGCGCTGCTCGGCGGGCTGATCGACTGCGCCTTCCTGGCGCTCTCGCTCGCCGTCATCGGCTACCTGTTCGTCGAACACGAACACGTGCTGACCCGCTTCGCCTATGTCGACGACCTCCGGCCGATCGAAATGGCGTTCGGCATCGGCATCGTCCTGGTCGTGTTGGAGGCGTCCCGCCGGACGGTCGGCCTGGCGCTGCCGCTGACAGCGCTGCTGTTCCTGGCCTACGGCTTTCTCTTCGCGGGGCTTCGGCCCGGCGAGATGATCGACCAGATGTACCTGACGACCGAGGGCATATTCGGCATTCCGCTGAACGTGTCGGCCACGTACATGGTGCTGTTCATCGTCTTCGGCTCGCTGGTCGAGCGGTCCGGCACCGGCAAACTCTTCATGGACTTCGCCATGGCGCTCGCCGGCGGCACGGCCGGCGGACCGGCCAAGGTCGCCTGCATGACCAGCGCCATGTTCGGCACGATTTCCGGCTCGTCGACCGCCAACGTCATGACGACCGGCACGTTCACCATTCCGCTGATGAAGCGGATTGGCTACCGCGCGCCGTTTGCGGGCGCGGTCGAGGCGGTCGCGTCGACGGGCGGCCAGATCATGCCGCCGATCATGGGCGCCGCGGCCTTCGTCATGGCGGAGTTCATGGCGGTCAGCTACCTCACCGTCATCAGCATCGCGATCCTGCCGGCGCTGCTCTACTTCCTCGCCGTCTTCGTGGCCGTCCACTTCGAAGCGAAGCGCGTCGGCCTGAAGGGCCTGCCGAAGCCCGACCTGCCGCGCATGGGCCAGGTGCTGCGCGAGCGGGGCCATCAGTTCCTGCCGCTTGCGGTGATCGTCGGCGTGCTCGTCGGCGGCTACAGCGCGCCATACGCCGCGACGCTGGGCCTGCTTTCGGTCGTGCCGGTCGCATTGTTGCGAAAGACGACGCGATCCGAGATCACCTTCACCGGCGTCCTCCAGGCGCTGATCGACGGCATTCGGAACTCGCTCCAGGTCGCGGCCGCCTGCGCGTGCTCCGGCATCGTCATCGGCGTCATCGCCCTCTCGGGCGTCGGCATCGAGTTCACGTCCTTCGTGATCGACCTCTCGAAGGACACGCTGCTGCTGGCGCTGATCCTGACTGCGATCGCCGGCATCATCCTCGGCATGGGACTGCCGACGACGCCGGCCTACATCGTCCAGGTCGCCTTGCTCGTGCCGGCGCTGATCAAGCTCGGCGTCCCGCTTGAGGCGGCGCATATGTTCGTTTTCTACTTCGCGATCCTGTCGGCGATCACGCCGCCGGTCGCCATTACGCTCTACGCGGCCAACGGTCTGTCGGGCGCGGGTCTTTGGGCCGGCGGCGTCGCGGCGATGAAGCTCGCGGCGACGGGCTATATCATCCCGTTCATGTTCGTTTACGGGCCGTCGCTTCTGTTGATCGGCGACCCGGTACGGGTCGCGGTCTCCTGCGTCACCTCGGTCGTCGGCGTCTCATGTCTGGCGGCGGGCCTGCACGGCTACTTCCTGCGGCGCGCGAACTTCGTCGAGCGGGTGCTGCTCGTGACCGCTGCGATCACATTGATCAAACCCGGCGTGCTGACGGACATCGTCGGCGTCGCCATGATCGGCTTGGTGATCGCGCTCCAGCTGGTGATCCTGAAGCGAGAACCGGACGGCGGGCGGCCGGCGGCGGCCTTCGAGGACTGAGGTCTACTTGACGCCGGTCGCCGTGCCTGTCGCCCGCAGGCCGCGGCCATCGTCGATGTCGATGGTGACGCCGACGGCCGCTCCGCCAGGGCCGAAGAACGCGCCGGCGCCGGCGCCGACGACGTTCGCGCCGCGCATGTAATCAAGCGAGATTAGCGGGGCGCCTGGCGTGTGCCGGCCGATGGCGTCGAAGCGCTCCGGTCCGAGGTTGATGAACCCCATGCTCGCCCCGGTCGCGTAGTCGGTCGTCAGGCTGAAGGCCCCGGACGCCGGGGTCAGCAAGGCGGCCCCCGGCGTGCCGATCATGCCCATCGTCGAGCCTAGGTAAGTCGCCCGGCCGGCTGTCGGCAGATCGATCGTCGGCGCGCCAAGCTGCATGAACCGGGCCTCGAGCTCACTGCGCTGATCCGCATCCGTGACCGCGTGGACGACCTCGAAAGCGGCAAGCGCCGCGTGCGCCGGCATACCCTTGTCCGCGGAGGCCGGGCGCTTCGGGATGGCGGGGCCGTCAGCGCCGCGCGGGCGCGGCGGCATTCTCCGGGGACCACCGCCGTGAGCGGGCTTTGGCCGCCCCATGCCTGCAGTCGCTGGCGGGCGCGGTCCGCGCGGCGACATCCGGTCGCCCGGCGCCCGCGGGCGGCCGTCCAGTCGCGCCAACTGATCGCGCACGTTCCGGCCGATCCTCGGACGCGGCGCGAACGGGCCGCCGCCGCGCGTCATGCGGACGGCGTAGTTCGGGCGCCGGATCGTGAACCGGCGACCGTCCAAAAGCTGGCCCTGAATGCCATCGCCATAGATCAGGGTGACGTCGACGGCGTCCTCGGACAGGACCTCGATGAGGGCGATCCCGCCCCGGATGCCGATATTGCCGACGGGCGTGTGCACGTGGACATTGCCCGTCTTCGAAATCGCGCCGCCGACATAGCGCATCAGGCCCTGCGAAAGCGTCATCTCGGTGCCGCCCAGACTTTTGCCCGGATCGTACACGAAGCGGTCGATGATCAACTCGGAATTGGCCGCCACGGTAACGGCGCTGCGGTCGAGCAGCAGGAGTTGCGCGCGCCCGGTCTGGCCGGTGCGGAGGCTTTGGTCGAAGAAGACGCGGTTCCCGATCTTCATCACCCTCTCGTCTTCGAGCGGCAGGCGGCTGTGCGCCGCCTGATGGACCGCGGCGACGACGCCGACATCGATCGTGGACGCCGCGGCAAAACCGATGGAAAGCATGCCGAGCGCGCCGAGCGCGGCGCCGAAAAACCTTGGAACCGTGGTTTTGGCGCTCGCTCGTTCCCGCATGGCATATTCCTCCCCGAACATTTTGAACTAAAGCCCACAAATCGTGGCTGCGTCGATCCATGCAATCACTATGGCAAGGGGTTTCAGCCTATTTTGTGGGATCCAAACTAATCCGGGCCTCAATAATTCCGTCGATCGCGGCATCGCTGAACGCGAACGGCACGTAGGCCTCCCGCGCCCAAAGCGGAAACAGGTCGCGGTAATGCGGGCTTGCGGGGTCGCCCGACTGTCCGGGACAGTTCACCGTGCGGCAGGCGTCCCAGTCGCCGACGTCCAGGATCATGCGCCAGGAGACGCCGAGCGTGATGCGACCGTCGCTTTGCCGGTAGTTGTTATTGTTGACCGTTTGCCCGCTGCCGCCCTTGGACGCCGGCCCGACGTTCCATTCGGCCGCCGTCGCCGCATCCAGCAAGTCGGCGAGTCCATGCGGGAAGAAGGCATGGTGGAAGTCGCCCCATGCCCATTTGTCCGGATCCGCTCCGAACCGTCGAATGGCGTCGTCCCATGCCGCTGCGAGCGTTGCGGCGAGGAGGGCGTCGCGGTCGCCAAGCCGGGGATCGGCAGCGGTCACGAGGTCGACGGCCAAGGCCGTATCGGGCAAGGCGGCATAGGCCTGCAGTCCGGGAGGCGCGGCGGCCGCGAGGACGGCGGGAATGAGATGCCGCGCGTGCCAGGTCTCGAACAGGGCGGCGGCCGCGCTGTCGGCGTCGAGGACGCCGTCCCAGCCTTTCAGCATGCGAACCGCGCGCGTTTCCTCCAGTCGATCCAGCAGCGGCGCCAGCCGCTCGGCCGCATGGCTGCGATACCCCGTCTGAAGGGCCGCCGTATCGTCGAGGGAGTGCTTCGCGCCGCCGTCGAGCGCCGCGGCGATCGTCCGGTAGCGTGCAGGGTCCGGCCATTCGAAGGCCGGCGTCCGGCCGGGCTGCAGCCAATCGTCGGGCAGATTGAACTGGTTGGCGGTCGCGACCCAGCCACAGTCGGGGTCGACGACCCGCGGCGTCGTCATCGGATCGTGGAAGCCGTCCCACTCATATCGACCGTCGCCGGGGACCGGCAGCAGTCCGTCCCAATTGGGCCGGGCGGGCGCGAAGCCCGCGGTGAACCGCGCGATCCGGCCGCCCGTCTCCGCGACGATGTGGTTGGAGGAGGGGGCGCCCCAGCCCGCGAGCGCGGCTTCATAGTCCGATGCCGTTCGGGCCTGCAGGAAATTCAGGCTCGCGAGATATGCCGCCGTGCCGGGTTCGGTCCAGACCGTGCGCAGCGCATAGGCTTTGTCGCCGTCCGCGTCGACATGGAGGACAGGACCGTGACGGGTGAAGCGGTGCGCGATCTGGCGATCGGGCTCGCCGCGAACCGCCAGCGTCTCTTCGACGACGGTCATGCGTTCCCAGCCGTCGCCATATCTGTATGCCAGCGGGTCGTCCGGCTTCAGGTCGTAGACGTAGAGGTCTTCCTGGTCGATCGGCCAGATCGTCAGGCCGAAGGCGATGTCGTCATTGTGGCCGAAAGAGACGCCCGGCACGCAAGGCTCGCCGGCGCCGATGACGTTCAGTCCGGGCGCCTGGAGATGGACGGCATAGCGCAGCGACGGCATCTGGTGCGCCCGGTGGGGATCGCTCGCCAGGATCGGACGTCCGGTCGTCGTGCGGTCGGGCGCGAGCGCCCAGGCATTGGAGCCGAGCAGCTCGCTCGGCGCCGCCGCCGCCTGAACAGTATCGCGCCCGAAGGTCGGCGGCTCGGTCGCAAGCAGATAGGACGCCAGGATTTCGTCCGGCAGCTTTGCCGGTTGAAACCCGTCCGGGACGACGAGCGGTCGGTTCGGCTCCCGCGCCTTTCGGAGCTCGTCCGCTTCCGCCGGATAGGCGGCGAGCACGGCGGATCGTCGGATTTCATGATCGAGATTATGGACGCGGGCGTGCGAGCGGATGCGAACGACGTCTTCGGCCGCCCAGCGCGCCGGCTGCGTCCCCATCAGCTTGAACTCGGGCGGCAGCGCGTGTCGTCCGGCGGCGACGCCGTCGACATAGGCATTGATTCCGGCGACGAATGCTTCGGTCCAGGTCTTCGCGTGCGGGCCGTACATCGCCCATTCGGCCGCCATGTCGCCGCGATAAAGGAACAGGCGGGCGGCGCGGTCCTTTTCGACATAGGCCGGCCCGAAGTCGGCCGCCAGCAGGCCCAAGCCGCGCTTTCGCCAGAGGTCGATCTGCCAAAGCCTGTCGCGCGCCGCATTCCAGCCTTGCCCGAAGAACGCGTCGGCCGGGGATTCGCCGCGGATATGGGGTATGCCGTAGCGATCGACCCGAATGACGACCGGCGCCCCGGGGCCGTCGACCTTGAACGTCTGATCCGGGATTGTCTGATCCGGCATCCGGGCCTCCATCGTCCTGAGCTATGGCGGACAGGAGGCCCCGAATTGCCGGTTGTGGCAAGTAAACGCGGTCAGGCGGCCGAGGCGTTTCGGCTCGGCACGAGGAGGGCGGCGGCTTCGTCGGCGGTCAGCACGTCGCCGAAGAACTGGTGGAAGTTGTCGAGACTGGCGGCGTGCAGCGCGTCGGTCGGCGCGGCGCAGGCGTCGGAGATCATGGCGACATGGTAGTTCAGCATCATGCCGTCCCGCGCGGTCGACTCGCAGCAGATATTGGTCGCCACACCCGCGATCAGCAGCGTGTCGATGCCGCGCGCGCCCAGCACCTCCTGCAGGTTCGACGAGCCCTGGATGAACGCGCTGAACCGGCTCTTCACCACCTCGGCGTCGCCCGGTTTGCGGTCGAGCTCTGGCCAGAATTCGAACCCGAACGAGTCCGGCTTCATCTCGGAATCCCGGATCGCCCACTTCTCCGGCGAATAGCGGGCGGCGTAGGAGGGCCATTCGTTGGAAGCGTCGTCAGGCGAGCCGTTGCGGATCCAGACCACCAGTCCGCCGGCGTCCCGGAGCGCGGCGGCGAGGCGGTTGACGGTCGGCACGACCTCTCGCGCGACCGGCGTCTCCAACTGCTGGCCGGGGGCCATGAAATAGTTCTGCATGTCCACGACGAGGAGAGCCGTCTTCTCCGCCGGCGCCGACTGGATGCTGTGGCTGCGGCCAAGCTTTCCGGCAACGGACGACTTCACGGCGGCGGGCAGGCTATAGGGGTGCATCGCGCTCTCCTGTCGGTCTCAAGGTTGCTGCTGCAACGCAACATAACATGGATTTCGGGGCGGTTCCCGCATTATTCGAACGCAGCCCTGTCGGCGGCGTCCAACGCGGCGTCGAGCGCCGCGCGGTCGGCCTGCGTCAGCGGACGCAGTGGAAAGCGCGGCGGGCCCGCTGCGAGACCGCGACGCTCGGCCCAGTGTTTGAGCGCCGGGACGGGCGACCGCCCCTGGTCGAGCGGGCCGATGATCCAGCGATCGTAAACCGAGCGCAGCGCGCCCAGCCGCCGCCATGCGGCGAGCGCCGCGTCGGCGTCGCCGCCAAGCGCGGCCGCCCGGTATGCGCGAACCAGATCGACATCTTCGTTCCGGAAGAGGTAGGGCTCAGGATCCGCATAGAGCGGGCGGTCACCCAACGTCAGCAGGGTCGGCAAGAATTGATCCTCGTGCGGGTCGCAGATGACGAGCTCCGGAAAGCGGCGACGCAGGTCGGCGACCTGCTTGACGCCGCCGGTCGCCTTGACGCCGATCACCACGCACCGCTGCGCGATCCGGGCGATTGCGCCCGGGCCGAACGCCATGCCGGGCGCGGTCGATTCGAACAGCACCAGCGGCCGGCCGGCCGCATCGACGACAGCGTCCGCGAGATCGCCCAGTTCCTCGTCGCCCCAGGGCCCGCGCGGCCGCATCAGCACGATATGGTCCGCGCCGGCGGCCCCGGCATGGCGGGCGAGGGCGATGGTCTCCCGCGGCGCATGATGCGTGGCGACGACGCCGACCCGAAGCCGTCGGCCGGCGCCCTCCAGGATCGCTTCGAGCACCGACCGGCGCTCGCCGACCGTCAGCGAACCGCCTTCGCCCATGATGCCGTTGCAAAAGACGCCGTCGAGGCCAAGACGTTCCGCATAGGCCGAGGCGTTCGCTTCCGCGCCCTTCAGGTCTAGCCGGCCGGACCCGAGGAACGGCGTGAAGATCGCCGCCCAGACGCCGCTGAGCGGCGCGATCGCGGGACCGCTCAAAGCGCGGGCTTCCGCTTGGTCCATTCCGTCTCGGCTTCGTAGGCGGCGGCGACCCGGTAGACCGTCGCCTCGTCGAAATGGTGGCCGATGACCTGGATGGAGAGCGGCAGGCCTGTCTTCGTCGCGCCCATCGGCATGGCGAGCGCGGGCGCGCGCACGATGTTGAACGGCGGCCGGCCCTCCAGGCTGAAGCTCCGCGCAAGCCCGTCCGTATCGTCGAAGCGGGGCGGCGGGGCCAGCGTCACGATGGTCAGCGCCGCCTCGACGCCGCGCATGGCCTCGCCGAACGCCGCCTGCAGGCGCTTGCGGGCCTCCATCGCGTCCAGATAGTCGGCCGGGTTCAGCTTCGCGCCAGCGCCGATCCGATCGCGGGCGAGTGCGCCATAAGCGTTGCCGTTGGATTCCAGATGCTTGCGGTGCCAGGCATAGGCCTCGCTCGCCATGATCGGACGGAGGCAGGCGACATATTCGGGCAAGGGCGCGAGTTCGATGTCGACAAGTTCGGCGCCGAGGTCCCTGTAGACCTGCAGCGCCGCTTCGATCGCGGCGGCGACCTCGGGATCGGCTTCGCCGTCGCGTTCCCAAAAATGGCGGATGACGCCGATCCGCATGCCTTTCACGCCGGCGCCGAGACCCGCGGTGAACTTCGGCGCGGCGAGCGTCGCCGTCGTCGGATCGTCCGGATCATGCCCCGCGATCAGTTCCAAGAGGGCGGCGTTGTCCGCGACGGTGCGCGTCATCGGGCCGACATGGTCGAGCGACGTGCTCAAGGGCACGACGCCGCGAAGCGGGACGCGGCCATAGGTCGGCTTCAGCCCGACGATGCCGCAGGCGGCGGCGGGGTTGCGGATCGATCCGCCGGTATCGGTCCCGAGCGCGGCCGGAAAGAAACGGGCCGCGACGCCCGCGCCGGACCCACTGGAGGAGCCGCCGGGCGTCCGCTCCAGGTCCCAGGGATTGCGCGCGGGCGGCCAGGGCAGGTCGAAGCTGGGGCCGCCGACCGCGAACTCCCAGGTCGAGAGCTTGGCGAGGCAGACGCCGCCCGCGCGCTCCAGCCGGGCCGCGACCGGCGCATGCGCCGCCGCCGGCGGCGCGTCCGCCAGCACCCGGGAATGGGCGGTCGTCGGCACGCCTTCCAGGTCGATGATGTCCTTCAGGGCGTAAGGCACGCCGTGCAGCACGCTCCTCGGGCCGTCCCGCATGATCTCGGCCTCGGCTCGGCGCGCCGCCGCCATGGCGCGCTCCGGCAGCAGGCGCAGCACGGCGTTCACCTTGCCGTCGAGCGCCTCGATCCGGGCGAGACAGGCTTCCGTTAACTCGACGGGCGAGAGCTTGCGGGCCGCGATCAGGCGGGCGGCGTCGACGACGCCGAGGTCGGTCAGGTCCATCGGGGTTCCGTTAGGAGCGTTCGGGCGAGGTCAGATCCTGTCGGCGCGGGCGAGCACCGCGTGCATCAGCACGTCGACGCTGGGCGTGACGTCCTCGAGCGCGCAATCCTCCGCCTCGTTATGCGTGACGCCGTCCTTGCAGGGGCAGAAGATCATCGCGGTCGGCGCGACGCGGGCGACGTTGAAGGCGTCGTGGCCGGCCTGACTCAGGATGTCCATCTGGTCGTGGCCGAGAACGGTCGCGGCGTCGCGGAGGAGCGAAATGCAGTCGGGATCGAAAGACGTCGAGCCGAAGGCCCACTGGTCGACGACCTCGATCTCGACGTTGGCGCGCTTGCGCACGTCGTCGAGCAGGGCTTGGTAGTCCGCATCCATTTCCGCCGCGACGGCCGGGTCCGGATGGCGCATGTCGCTGGTGATCTGGGCGCGGCTCGGCACGATGCCGATCAGGTTCGGCCAGTTCTCGATACGTGTGGAGGTGCTCTTCCCGTCCGGCGCGTACTTCCAGCCGATCTCGTTGACGCCGACGGCGACCATCGCGGGGCCGACCAGGGCGTTCCGCCGGTCGGCCATCGGCGTCGGCCCGGCATGGGACGTGTCGCCGATGACGTCCGTCACATAGCCCCGCGTCGCATAGCTGCCCGTCACGATGCCGATCGGAATGCGTTCGCGGTCGAGGATCGGGCCCTGTTCGATATGCAATTCGAAATAGGAGTCGATTTCGCGGCCGCCGACTGGCGTCTCGCCGGCATAGCCGATCGCCTGCAGGGCGTCGCCGAAGGTGATCCCGGCCGCGTCCGTCCGGCCGAGGCCCCAGGCGAGGTCCTGCACGCCGCCGAAGACGGCGGAGGCGGACATCGGCGGGCCGAAGCGCGCGCCTTCCTCGTTCGACCAGTTGACCACCTCGATCGGCCGGCGGGTCTTGATGCCCCGGTCGTTCAGCGTGCGTACGATCTCAAGCCCCGCCAGAACGCCCAGGATGCCGTCGAAGCGGCCGCCCGCGATCTGCGTATCGAGATGGCTGCCGACCAGGACCGGCGGCAGGTCGTCCTCGATGCCTGGGCGCCGCGCGAACATGTTGCCCAGGCGGTCGACGGTCGTGGTGAGGCCTGCCGCATCGCACCAGCCCCGGTAGACGTCGCGAACCTCCTTGTCGGAGGCCGTCAGCGCCAGCCGACGGAGTCCGCCGGCGACGCCGGGGCCGATCTCCGCCGATCGCGCGATCGTCTCCCAGAGCCGCGGCCCGTCGATGCGGAGCGCGTTGTCGCCGGCCGCGCTCATTGGAACATCGGCCGCGTGGCGCGGTAGGGCGTCGCCGCCTCGAAGGCGGCGCCGGCGGCGAGCACGCCCGCCTCGTCGAAAGGCCGGCCGATGATCTGCATGCCGACCGGCATGCCTTCGTCCGAGAAGCCGTTGCAGACGCCGAGCGCCGGGTGGCCGGAGACGTCGAAGGGGGAGGTCAGGAGCGGGTTCTGGAAGACGTAGAACTTCGGCATCGCTTTCAGTTCCGGCGCCGGGTTCGGTCCGCCGGCGGTGATCAGGTAGTCGTAGCTCTCGAACGCCTTGTCGACCGCCGCCTTCAATTGCGTCCGCATGCGGTTCGCCTGCACGTAGTCGTAGCCGGTGACGAGGCTCGCCATCATCATGCGGTCCCGGAATATCTCACCGTACTTCTCCGGCGTTGCGGTCAGCGTCTCGCGATGGATTGCGTAAGCTTCCGCCAGCATGATGATGAAATTGCAGGCATGGAAGTCCTGCAGCGACGGCAAGGTTACTTCCTCGACGACCGCGCCGAGGTCCGCGAAGGTCTTCGCCGAGGCCGCCATCGCGTCCTGGACGGGCGCCGTCGCCTTGATGTCGCCGTCGTAGAAGTGGCGGATCAGGCCGATGCGCTTGCCGGCGACGCCCTGGCCAAGGGTCGCCATATAGTCCGGAACGGGCACGTTGGCGGAGGCCGGGTCCTTTGCGTCGTAGCCCGCGAGCGCGTTCATCATCAGCGCGCAATCCGCGACCGTCCACGTCATCGGACCACAGTGGTCGAGCGAGAAGGCGAGGGGCGTAACGCCGCGGCGCGAGACGCGGCCATAGGTCGGCTTCAGGCCCGCGATGCCGCAGAAGAAGGCCGGCATGCGGATCGAGCCTGCCGTGTCCGACCCCATCGTCGCCATGGCGAGGCCCGCAGCCGTCGCCGCGCCGGACCCGCTGGACGACCCGCCGGTGAAGCAGTCCGTGTTCCAGGGATTGCGCGCGGGCGGCGTCGGCAGGTCCCACGAAGGGCCGCCAAAGGCGAACTCGTGGGTGGTGAGCTTGCCGAGAAGCACGGCGCCGGCGCCAGCCAGCTTCGCCGTCGTGACCGCGTCCGCCTTGGGCGTGCGGTCGACGTGGATGTGCGAGGAGGCCGTCGTCGGGATGCCGGCCGTATCGTAAATGTCCTTGAGCGCGATCGGCGCGCCGTGCAGGGGGCCTTTGTAGTCGCCCGCCTTGATCTCTTTCTCGGCCTTGGCCGCCTGGACGCGAGCCAGATCGTCGGTCACCCGGACATAGGCCGATAGCTTCGGGTTGAGTTCGGCGATCCGCTCCAGAAAGGCTTCCGTCAATTCGACCGGCGAAATATCCCGGCGCTCGATCAGCGGGGCGGCCTCCTGGATGGTCAGCCGGCAAAGTTCCAGATTGCCGCTCATTCGCCGAGCCTCGCGTCGAAGACGGCGGCCGGCTCGTTCGACATGGCGTATGGCTGGTTCACCCGAGCGCGCATTGCCTCGAGAAGCGGCAGTGCTGCAAACATCTCTTGCAGCGCAGCATCAGTCGGCTTCAGGCCGGCCTCTTCGATCCGGCGCTTGAATTCCGCGAGTTCCATCGCTTTTCCCACTCCTCTTCAATGACGCGAAGCGCTGGTTTTCGGGCTTCGCAGGGCGTGCCGCCATTGCATGCCATTTTCAATGCAAAGGGCGCGCCAATCCACGCTCGACGCTTGGCGCCCAAATTGCATTCCATTTCATGACGCGGCGCAACACAAACCGCGCAACCGATCGACAGAGGAGTTCCGAATGAGGCTTTATCGCCAGTTTGAGCGACTGCGCTACGGCGCGGCCGCGGCAGCCATGGCCGCCGCGCTCGCATTGGGCGCGACCCATGCCGACGCGGACGGCACGCTGCGGATCGCGATGACCGCGGCAGACGTTCCGACGACGACGGGCATGCCGAACAATGGCTACGAAGGCATGCGCTTCCTGGGCTACCCGATCTTCGAGGGCCTCGTGCTCTGGGACCTGTCGTCGGCGGACACGCTCGCCGACATCAAGCCAGGGCTCGCCACGTCCTGGACGCAGAGCAAGGAGGACCCGACGAAGTGGACCTTCACGCTCCGCCAGGGCGTCACTTTCCACGACGGCTCGCCGTTCAACGCCGACGCCGCGATCTGGAACCTGGAGCGCTACTACAACACGGACTCGGAGCAGTTCGAGGCGCAGGGCTCCGCCATCACGCGGGCGCGCAACCCGAATGTGAAAGCCTACAAGAAGATCGACGACTACACGCTTGAAATCACGACCGACAGGCCGCTCAGCTACTTCCCCTATCTGCTCGTCTACATGCTCTATTCGAGCCCGGCAGCCTGGGAAGCAGCCGGCAAGGACTGGGCGGAATTCGCGAAGGCGCCGTCAGGCACCGGCCCCTTCGAGATCACCGACTTCAAGCCGCGCGTCAGCGTCACGCTCGACAAGAACGCGAGCTATTGGGACAAGGACCGCATTCCGAAGCTGGACCGGATAATCCTCTACCCGATGCCCGAAGCGACGACGCGTCTCGCGGCGCTGCGCTCGGGGCAGGTCGACTGGATCGAGGTGCCGCCGCCCGACGCCATCCCGAGCCTGAAGTCGGCGGGATACGACATCGTCACCAACAGCTATCCGCACGCCTGGCCCTGGGTGCTCGACGTCAGCCCGGATTCGCCGTTCTCCGACGTGAAGGTCCGGCAGGCGGCCAACTACTGCATCAACCGGGACGACATGGTCACGCTGCTGAACGGCATCGCCGAGCCGTCGGTCGGCTTCTTCAAGCAAGGCACGTCGAAGTTCGGCAATCCCAAGAACGCCTACACGTTCGATCCCGAAAAGGCGAAGGCGCTTTTGAAGGAGGCTGGCTACGGGCCGGACAAGCCGGTCAACGCGAAGGTCATGATCTCGACCAGCGGCTCCGGCCAGATGCTGCCGCTGCCGATGAACGAGTTCCTTCAGCAGACGCTCGCCGAGTGCAACATCAATATCGAGTTCGAGGTTGTCGAATGGGGCACGATGCTCGTCGGCTTCCGGGCGGAGCCGACGGACACGCCGTCGCTCGGCGCGGACGCCATGAACATCAGCCTCGTTACGTCCGACATCTCGCAGATGGCGCGCTGGTTCTGGTCCGGCAACTTCACGCCGAACGGCTCGAACTGGGGCCACTGGAAGAACGAGGAGTACGACCGGATCCTCGGCGAGATCCAGACGTCCAGCCTGGATGAGATCGACGCCAAGGTCGCGCGTCTCAATGAGATCGTCGTCGACGAGGCGCCCTGGCTCTGGATCGTCCACGACCTCAATCCGCGCGCGATGTCGAAGAACGTGAAGGGCTTCGTCTCCGCGCAGAGCTGGTTCCAGGACTTCACCCCGGTGACCCTGGAATAGACGGACGGATGGCCGCGGGAGGGGTCATCCCTCCCGCGGCTTGCCGGACGTCCGGACCTTCCCGAAAGCGAGCCGAAACGCATGTGGCGATTCATCGTGGGGCGACTGCTCTACGCCGTGCCGATCCTGATCGGGGTCTCGATCATCATCTTCGCCCTGGTGCAGATGGCGCCCGGCGACGTGACGGACATTCTGATCCCGCCGGAGGCGCCGCAGGAAGTCGCGGACGCGCTCCGCAAGCGGTTCGGCCTCGACCGGCCCGTCTACGAGCAATATCTGATCTGGCTCGGCAACCTCCTGCAGGGCGATCTCGGCGTTTCGATCTTCACCAACCAGCCGGTCGCGGGCGAGCTTGCCT